>NZ_CAHJWW010000023.1 GCF_903643035.1 Sphingomonas bacterium
GCGCTGGACCCGGAGCGCGCCTCGCCGATCGTCGCGAGCGCCCCGCTGGGTCCGTCGATCCGCCGGTTCGCCAACGCCGTGGCGCTGATCGAGAGCGACGTCGCGCCGCCCGAGCTGCTTGCGCGGCTGAAGGCGATGGAGCGGGCGTTCGGGCGCCGGCGCGGGCGCCGCTGGGGCGCGCGGGTGATCGATCTCGACATCGTGCTGTGGTCGGGCGGCCGCTGGCGCTCGCCTGGCCTTGCGATACCCCATCCGGCTTTTCGGGACCGCGACTTCGTGCTCGCCCCCCTCGCCATGCTCGTTCCGGGCTGGCGCGATCCGCGGACAGGACGGACGATGCGCCAGTTGGCGGCGCGGTCGCGGGCGGCCCGGGCGAGGCGGACGGTTGACCGGGCGCCGGCCCGGCCCTAGGCCCGAAGGCGATCGTGGGTCTGTAGCTCAGTCGGTAGAGCATGCGACTTTTAATCGCCAGGTCCCGGGTTCGAACCCCGGCGGACCCACTCATCGCTTCTCCCCAGCCCCCGGTATGGCCCCGAGGATGTATGGCTCCGAGTGCCGTCCCGACGCCTTGAAGGCGGTCGCGGCATGGCCGGTTCTACGCTATCCCGACACGATTCGTGGGGGGTGGTCATGAACAACGTGCCGTTCGTTCGTCGCTTGTCCGCCGGGCCGGCGGACGATGCCCTGGCTCACGCCCTTGGCGGGCTGACCGACGCCGAGTTCGACCGGGTGCGTTCCGGCTTCGACGCGGACTGGTACCTGAACCGCTATCCCGACGTGGCGGCGGCGGGCGAGGATCCGTTCGTCCACTACATGACCTGGGGATGGCGGGAGGAGCGGGACCCCTCGCCGCAGTTCTCAACGGCCTCCTATCTGGAGCGTTATCCCGACGTCCGGGACCATGGCACGAACCCGTTCCGCCACTGGCTGCTGTACGGCGTCGCGGAGGGGCGGTCGGGCGCCCACGCCTCGCCCCTCCTGCTTGGCGGGTGGGAAAGCCTGACCGCCAGCCAGCAGGCCGTCCTGATCCGCATGTTCGGCATCGACTATTACCGTGCCAACGCGCCCGGCCCCGACGGCGGCCTGCCGGCGGCGGAACACGTCAGCTCGGGCAGGACGGACGCGGGCAACGCCACCCTGTCGTTCCGGGCGTCACGGTACGTCGCCGCCCATCCCGAGCTTCTGGGGACGCAACAGGTCCCGTTCCTGCACTTCCTGTTCGACACGGTGGGCGAGCACCCGCTGCGCGATCTGTTCCTCGCCCTTCCCCCCGCGGACGTGCAGCTCCTCTGCGAGCATTTCGACACCGCCTGGTATCTCTACAGCTACCCGGACGTCGAGGCGGCGGGGCTGGACGCATTCATCCACTACATGACCGCGGGATGGCGGGAGCGCCGCGATCCATCGCCGGACTTCTCGACCAACGCCTATCTGCTCCGCTACCCGGACATCGCGGAATGCGGGATGAACCCTTTCCTGCACTGGGTCCTGTTCGGACAGGCGGAGGGGCGGACGGGCGCTTCGTCCAGCAGCAATTTCAGGAACCGGCCCTACGCTCCCTCCGTCACGGCGATCCTGGTCAACACGGGGGACGATCCGCTCTCGCCCGACTGCCTCGCCACGGTCGTCCGGCAATCCCATCGCGATCTGACCGTCCTGATCGTTGGCGCACCGCTGCCCGATGCCTGCCGGTCGGTCCTGGATGACTCGCCGGACGGCGGAGGGGTCAAGGCGATCCGCCACCTGGCGGACGACGGCGCCTCCCCGCCGTGGATGTCGCTCCGGCGCGCGGTCGACCATGCGGACGGCGAGCTGATCTGGTTCGTCGGGGGACAGGGCCGATACGACGGGGACTTCCTCGCCCGCCTGACGTCCAGCTTCGCAGACGGAAGCGTCCAGCTGGGCTTTGGCCGCCTCCTGGAGGAAGGCGACGCGATCGGCCAGGAGATGTCGCCGCTGCGGATGGCCGGCTGGAAACGGCATGTGACGAGCCCCGCCGCGACCTGGTTCTTCGACAATCTGACACCCGGCGCGCTCGCCGGGGTCCGGCACGGCTTCCTGTGGCGTCGCAGGACGCTCGCCGGCGACGTCTGGCGCCAGGCCGGCGAGTACCGCCACCTCGGGCACTGGCACCTGTACCTGCACATGGCGTCGGGCGGGCAGATCGCGTCGGTCCGCGATGCGCTGGTGTACGTGCCGTCAGCATCGGAGGCGTCGCCGGTCGGGAACGGCGATCTCGACGACGACGTGGCGCGCCTGACGGGCGAGATCCGGTCGTTCTGGAACGATCCCCACGCCGACGACGCCGCACCGCCGGCCGGGACCGCGCGGACGAGGCGCCACATCCTCATCGTGACGCATGGCATCTTCGCCGGCGGGGCGGAGAACTTCCCGATCCAGCTGGCCAACGCGCTCGCCGGCCGGGGGATCATCGTGTCGATGATGATCTTCAAGACCGACGACGTGAACGCCGAGATGCGGGCCACGCTCGATCCGGGCGTGTCGATCTACGAGGCCGACTGGGTGCTCGAACACGGGTGCGAGCGGTTCGTCCGCGACATCGGTTGCACCCTCATCCATTCGCATGGCGTCGTGGGCGAGATGTTCTTCTTCGATCGCTGCGCCTCCGTCCTGCCCGTCCCGTACGTCGCGACGCTGCACGGCTCGTACGAGGCATCGAGCAGCAGCGACCTGCCCGAGAGCGTGATCGCCAGGATCGTGCGCAACGTCGACCTGTTCATCTATACCGCGGACAAGAACCTGAAGCCGCTGCTGCGTCATGGCGTGCAGCCCGGGCGGCTGGTCAAGATGATCAACGCGATGCCGGTCGACGAGGCTCCTTTCTCCCTGACCAGGGCGGAGATGGGCATCGCGCAGGACGCGGTCGTGTTCACGCTCGTCGCCCGCGGGATCAGGGAAAAGGGATGGTCGACCGCGATCGACGCCTTCAAGGCGGTCCGGAAGCGAAACCCGCACCGCGCGATGCACCTGTGTCTGGTGGGCGAAGGGGAAGAGCCGGACCGGCTGGGGCCGCTGCACGCCGACGACCGGTCCATCAGCTTCCTGGGCTTCCAGCTGCGCATCCACGGCCTCTACAGGATGACGGACGTGGCGATCGTCCCCACCAGGTTCGCAGGCGAGTCCTTTCCGCTCTGCATCATCCAGGCGTTGCAGGCAGCCGTCCCGGTCATCGCCACGGACGTGGGCGAGATCGCGTCGATGCTCCGGAACGGCGGGACGACCGGCGGCGTCGTCGTGGAGGACGGCCGCCTCGACCGATGGTTCGCCGGCCGTTTCGACAGGCGGTTCGCAAAGGCGATGCACCGGCTCGTCGACGAGGGACTGAGGAAACGGCTCGGGTCGGGAGCGGGCGTCCTGGGCGGCCGTTACGACATGGACGGGCTTACCGGCCAGTATGTCGACCTCTATGAGGATGTCTTCCGCCGGTTCGCCGCGGCCGGACCGATTGCGCCGCGGTGAGCCGGACGGGCGTGGCCGCCACCGCCCGCCGGCGACCCGCCGCACAGCCCGGACGCACCATCATGGCATTGTATCTCGTGAGCTTTTCGGGGCGACTGCCTCAGCAGGCCGCGGCGGCGCGCGCCGAGCTGCGCAAATGGGGCGCCACCCGGCTGTGGGACGACGTGTGGATCGTCGACATGGAGCCTGCGCCCGAAGCCTGCCTGCCGGGCCTGGTGGCGACGGAGGCCGCGCTGTCGATCCCGCTGGCAGGGTCGGAGGCGTTCTTCTCGATCGGTCGCGCGGCCGGCATCGCGGCGCAGCTGACCTATACGGAGAAGGTCGCACCCCTCCTGAGCGCGCCTGACGCGACGGGCGCGGCCCCGGCCCGGGTCCGATACTGCAACGACGGGGCGGCCGTGTTCGAGCCGGTGGTCGCCCGGTATCTGTGGACGCGCCGGCATTCGGTCTGGGCGACCGACCTGTGCCGGCTGATGGCGGGGCACGGCAGCGACAAGGGGATCGGCTGGCATACCTATACGCCGTTCTACCAGTCGCTGTTCATGGACCGGGAGGAATCGACCGCCGCGCTGTTCGAGCTGGGCCTTGGCACCAACAACGAGGACACGCCGTCGAACATGGGCCGGCACGGTACGCCGGGCGCGTCGCTGCGCGGCTGGCGCGACTATTTTGCCAACGCCCGGGTCTATGGCGCCGATGTCGACGCGCGCATCCTCTTCGCGGAGGATCGCATCGACACCTTCTTCGTCGACCAGACCATCCCCGATACCTTCGACGCCCTGTGGACGAAGCTGCCCGGCATCGAACTGGACTTCTTCCTGGACGACGGGCTGCATACCCTGGAGGCGGCCCGGACCACGTTCGCCCAATCGATCGGCAAGGTGCGGAGTGGCGGCTATTACATCATCGAGGACGTGATGAAGGAAGACCTGGACGCCTATCTGGACCTGATCGCGCGACAGGGATTGCCGGGCCTGTCGATCGACATCGACCATGCGGCCAACGTCTATGACAACTGCCTGGTCGTGGCCGTCGCCCGATAGTCCGGGTGCCCTCCCCGAACCCGCGGGGGGGGGGATCGGCCGCCTAGCGGGGTACCAGCCCCTCGTCGCGCAGCCATCCGTACCGGTGCGCCAGGCGGAACACGGCATTCAGGATCGGGTTCGACCAGCCGTTGATCGTGCTGAAGTCCTGCGCCAGCGTGTCGTGGTGGTGGCGATGATCCTCCGGCCGCATCAGCAACCGCAACCGCCGCATGAGCAGGACCGGCCACGGATTAGCCGCCCGGTGAAGCGTACCGTGGAAATATTGCGCGAAGGTTGCGCCGATCAGGAAGCTCGCCAGCATCGCCGCCGCGGGCGCGGACCAGCCCGCCAGCGCCAGCGCGCCGTTGGCGACCAGCGCGAAGGGCAGCGTCGTGAACGACACCGTCGCGCCGACCTGAGTCAGCATCGGGCGGCGGCCGAGCGCGTCGGGCCGGGGATGGTGGTTCTTGAAGTCGTAGGTGATCCGCTGGATCGGCGTCAGCCGCGCGAACGCTGCGCGGCGCATGGCAAGATACTCGCCGGACTCGCGCGAGCCTTCATAGGCATACAGCCGGTCTAGGCCGACGTCGGGCGGCGACGGGCGATAGTCCATGACCATATGGACGACGCCCGACATCAGGTCCGCAAGGAACCACCCGGCCAGCGCGGCGGGCACCAGCCACACACCGGGCATCGACACCGCGACCGCGACGTCGACCAGCACGATCAGGAAAAGCGCCGCGATCGCCGCACGAGTCTTCATCTGACAACCCGTCCCATCCACCCGGCGCCGATCGGCGGGATCGGCAGGACCGGCGCCGATGGCGAGCCACCGGCGCCAGCTTGCATCATTTGAAGTGGATGCCGATACCACCCATCACCCGCTGGCGCGAGCTATGGTCGTAATAGTCGGAATAGACGTACTGCGCGTTGACGTAGAGGCCCGCGAGCGGACCCTTGAAGCGATCCGCCATCGACAGCTCGACGCCACCGCCGACCTGATACCCCTCGGTATTGTAATGGTCGTAATAGCTGGCCTGGGGCGTCGGCGCGGTGAAACGCTTGCGCTGTTCGTTGAGGACATAGCCGCCCTTGCCGAATATCAGGAGTTGCGGCGCGAGCAACAGGCCCGCGCGGACGCCGACGCTGTATTCGTCGAACGACTTGTTGCACAGCGTCCCGCCGCCCCCGCCCGGGGTGCAGATCTCCGTATAGTTGTTGGCTCGCCAGTAGGACGCCTCGGGTCCGACGACGATGCGGTCCCCGATCAGCCCGTCGAAGCCGATCGTGGCGCCATAGCCGAACTTGTCGCGATGCTGCCCCTGCGACCGGAACCTGTCGCCACCGGCATTACCCTCGATCCGGAAGCCGCGCAGCGTATCGGCGATGGGACGAGCGGGCGGGGTCGGGATCGTGCCGTCCTGCGAGGCGGGCGCGGGCGCATCCTGGGCGGGCGCGGGCGCAGCCATGTCCTGGGCAGGCGCGGGCGCGGGCGCGGGCGCGGGCGCGGCCTGGGCGAACGCGGGAGCGGCAACGATCAGGCCGGCAAGCGCCGGCAAAGCAAAGGGGTGACGCATGGTCTTTTCTTTCGCCGATATACTCAGGGATCGGGTAACGGCGCGAAGGCGATTACGTTGCGTGTGATGGCCATATCCATCCGGCGTGTGTGAATAATGCCACGATCGGCACCGGATACTTCCCCGAAAACCGTCGTCCGATACCGCGGAAGAGCAGCAGCTACCTCGCAAGCGACGATCACCAGCCGGCGCCGCGAGCGTGGACGGTGCACCACCGCAGGCCCGCCCCCTCGCACACGGCCGGCAGCATGCGCTCCATCGCGTGGAGGATCGTTCCGTCGCGGGGCAGCGGCTCGGCCGGCAGGTCCGCCATCGTCAGGTCCAGCGACCAGAACGGCTCCAGTGCCTGCGCCCGCGCCCAGAACATCGCGCCCAGGGGAAAATAGGGAAAGGCCGGCAGGAGGGGAACGGGCGTCATCCGGGCCGCCAGCGTCTCCGCGAGCGGTAGGTTCTCGGTCCATCCCCTGGCGTTGCTGTCCTCCGCGAAGACGAGGCCGGTCGACGCATCGTTGAAGAGCGACACCACCTGGTCCATGCGCCGGCCATCGCCCATCAGCAGGCCGACCATGTGCTCGCGCCAGCGGTTCCCCGTGTCGGTAGGCTCGTTGAGGACGGTCAGGCCCTTCTTGCCGTGCAGATGGCCGATCACCTCATACCCGCCGTCGCGCAGCACGTCCCGGATGCCGGTCATCAGCGGACCCATGTCGCGCCCGCGATTGGGCAGGAGGTGGACCCGCACGTCCCCGCGCCGATAGTCAGTGAAGGCGTATTCGATCTCGCGCCGCTTCTTATCGCTGTCGGTCGTGACGATGATGTCCATGCAGGTCACGGCGTTGGCGAGGCGGCGCGCGAAGTCGAAGGCGAGATCGGAATAGTGCAGATGGAGGTGGAGGGCGGTCCTGCCCCTGAAGGGGGTGAGCGGCGCCTCGTCCTCGAGGAGGTGGCATTCGTGCGTCGTCGGCTCGATCTCGCCCCGGGAAAGCGCGTCGAACAGCGGAACCACGCCTTCACCGGGATGCAGGCGGTGGCGCGATCGATAGAGGTTGTCGCTGAAGCCCGGCCGGGGATTGCGGTCGCTCAGCCCCTTCAGCCCTCCCGCGACGTACCGGCGCAAGGGGCGGTCGCCCAGTCCGATCGAACGGCGCCCGCCTTCGTGGAACCCTGCGTTGAAGACGGCCGCCCCGTCCAGCGCCGAGACGACGCGATCGGTCTCCCGGGCCAGTCCGCGGGCCTCGGCCAGCCTGTCGAGGATGAAGGCGGAATAGTCCGCGAGCCCGTACTCGTCCTCGATCAGCCGCCTGTTCGCGTCCGCGACGCCCTTCGGCTTGCCGAAATAGGCGACGATCGCGTCCGCCGCGGCGCCCGAGCTGCCGTATTCGACGGCGGCGCCGGTTGCGCGGCCGGCGGCGATCTCCTCCGCGATGCCGGTGGCGCGGTCGAAGCAGACGACCGGCAGCCCCGCTCCGAAAGCGTCGAGCGCGACGTTCGGGAACGGGTCCAGCCGCGACGGGAGATAGAACACGTCCGCGCGCCCGAACATCGCGTCGAGGTTCGCCTGCGCCGGGACGAACGTCACCACGTCCTGCAGGCCGAGGCGTTCCAGCGTCTCTCGCACGTAGAGCGAGTAGCCGAGGTCGCGAAGCGGGTCATAGTGGCTGCCCACCCAGACGAACCTGAAATCGCCTGCGTAGCGATGGCGGACGTCGCTGGCGGTCTGGACGAACAGGTCCACGCCCTTGCGGATCTGGACCTGGCCGGCGCCCAGCACGATCCTGGCCGATCCCCTGCGGCCGACCAGCGTGTCGAGATCGTCGTCGGTCAGGTCGGACGCGTCGGGATCGGCAGGCAATCCGGCGAGAACGCCCTGGTGCCTGATCGACGTGTTGTTGGGCCGGCCGATCGGCGACACCTCCTTGAAGGCGGATTCCCGGACGACGCTGGCGGGAAAGACGACGCGGTCGGCGGCGCCGACGACGCGCCGGACCCTCAAATCCGAATATTCGGCGAACTCGTGAACGAGCGCGACGCTGGGAACGCCTGCGTGCAGGGCGCCCTCCACGACATGGAAGGTCTCCGCGGAGTTCAGCACCGCGCCGTCGAGGTCGCCCGCATTGCTCAGCTCCCTGAACAGCCGCTCGTACCCGCGGCCCGTCAGCATGCCCGTGCCCAGCTGCGTGGCCAGCGCCCTGAAGTCGGTCGACAGCGGACCCGGCCGGCCGGTGAGGATGATGAGGTTGTTGTCCCTGGCCAGTTCCTGCGCGACGCCGAGCGCGACGAGCGGTGCGCCAGTGCGCGACGACTCGTGCGATGCGACCACGATGGTCGGTCGGTTCGCGTCGTGGGGCTGGTCGCCCGGCTCCAGCGTGAACGGACCCGCGGTGCCGGAACGCCCCTCGGCGCGGCCCATCCGGATGAAATGGAGATAGGGATCCACGTCGGCGGCGGCGACGTCCGGATATCGCGCCAGATAGGACTCCTCGGAGAAGTCGGGCGACGGATCCAGCCCGCGATGGCGGCCGGTCACGATATAGTCGACGAGCGGGTCGCTTGCGGCGGGAAGGTCCGGCTGCTGGCCGCGGTAATAGGCCTCGTCGAAATGCGGCCGCAGCATGGCCGCCAGATCCTCGACCTGCTCGGACCGCGCCACCCGTCCCTCGTCGTAGCCGACGAGCAGGTAGTGGACGGCCGGCGGCAGCCCGTCCCTGCGGACATCCTCGTACGCGCCGTGATAGAAGCGGTCGTCGAAGCCTTCCAGGATGCCGGCGCCTCCGCGCCAGCCGCCGGCCAGGTTGTATTCAAGAAGGGTTAGGCCCTCCACCGGACTGGACGCGCGCGCGTCGGCCGGGCGATGCAGCTTCACCTTGCGGCTGCGACGCAGCATGTCCGCGTGCCTCTTCAGGGCCGCCAGCGTGGCATAGCGGCCCTCGTGGCGACCATAGGCGAGATAATGCACCAGCAGGTTCCCGCCACCATGGGCGACGTCCGCGTAGATCGCGGCGTAGAAGGCGGGATCGAAGTTCCCGGACGGCGCCACGCCATCCCGCTCACCGTGGTCCAGATAGTGCGCCGCCGCTTCCGCGTCGGACCCGTCGAGCCCGGTCCGCTTCGCATAGGCGCGGGCATCGAACAGCCCGCCGTCGAGGATGACGGCGATATGGGCCGCCTCCGCCCTCGAGTCGTGGGGAAACGCGGGATTGCAATCGGAAACCATGAACGGGAGCCTTGGTGGGTCAGCCTGGGCGACGCGCGCGGTGCGCGGCGCCGGGACCTGGAGGGGAGCGACGATGATCGGGCACGACACCGTGCCCCGGAACGGTCAGCGTCGGGACGGTCGGACTTCGGGCAGCCCTAGCGATATCGGACCGGTGTCGGCGGCGGTGGGAATCGGCGTCGTCAAGCTGCGCATACCTCGGCTTTTCGGCCCGCCCTTGCTTTCGGCCCGTATCGATTGATATTTTTACATCAGCGCCCCAACGGCGACAATCGGAGAATCGAGGATCATGCGTCGGTGCTGCATCGTGGGCGGGGGCGGGTTCATCGGCGTGAACCTGGCCAACCACCTCGTACGGGCGGACTGGCGGGTCACGAGCTATGGAAGGCCTCCCCCGCTTGGCGCGCATGACGCCGAAGTTCGCCATGTGCCCGGCGAGTTCACGGACCGTCCCGCCCTCCTGGCGGCGATCGAGGGCTGCGACGCCGTGTTCCACCTCGTTGGCAGCACGCCGGCCCGCGCGGAGGCCGACCGGGTCGGCGATGTCGAAGCCAATGTGGTCAACACGCTGCACCTCCTGGATGCGGGTGTGGCGGGTTCGTTCGGCAGGATCGTGTTCGTGTCCTCGGGCGGCACGGTCTATGGCTCGCCCGGACAGATCCCGATCCCCGAAACGGCGCACCAGTGGCCGACATGCTCCTATGGCGTCAGCAAGATGACGATCGAGCGGTATCTGGGCGTCTACCAGCATCTCCACGGCCTGCGCTATGGCATCGCACGGGTCAGCAATCCGTTCGGACCGCACCAGCGATACGGGACTGGTCAGGGCGCGGTCGCCGCGCTGCTCCACTGCACGCTCACGGGGGAGCCCTTCACGATCAGGGGCGACGGGACCGTGATGCGCGACTATTTCTATGTCGAGGACCTCGCCGGGGCGCTGGCGGGGCTCGCCGTCCATGAAGGGAGCGGTCGCGTCTTCAACATCGGCAGCGGTGTTGGCACCAGTCTCAACGCGCTGGTGACGCTCGTCGAGGGCGTGACCGGCCGGACCATCGAGCGTCGTCACCAGCCCGGCCGGGCCATAGACGTGCCGGTCAACGTGCTCGACGTGCATCGTGCCGCGGAGGAACTGGGATGGAGAGCACGGACGCCGCTCCGGATCGGCCTTGCGCGCACGTTCGACTGGATGTCGACCGTGGGACGGCGTGGCAACGCCTGATGACGAGCCGCTCCGACGATCGCCCGCCTCCCGCTCGCGCCGATAGCGGCGATGCCGTCCGGCACGACCTGGCGGCGGGCCGCACCTGGGCGCGCGACTGGCTCCGCGCCGCCTTGCCGCTGTGGTACGACCGCGGAGCGGACCGCGACCGGGGAGGGTGGTTCGACAAGCTGGACCTGCAGGGGGCGCCGGTCGATCTGCCCAAGCGATTGCGCGTTCAGGCGCGCCAGGCGTTCGTCTTCGCGGAGGCCGGCCGCCTGGGGTGGGACGGGCCGTGGCGCGACGCGGTCGACCACGGCCTCGACTTCATGCTCGGCAGGTTCCGGCGTCCGGACGGTCTGTTCCGGGCATCGGTGACGCGGGACGGCGTGCCCGTCGCCGACGCCCCGGATCTGTACGACCAGGCGTTCGTGCTGTTCGCCCTGGCCGCCGGCTATGCGGCGCTGGGCCGTCCGGCCGGATTGCTGGCGGAGGCGGAGGCGTTGCTGACGCGGCTGGAGGAGCGGCTCGGCCATCCCCGCTTCGGCTTCGAGGAGGCGCGTCCCCGCACGGTTCCGCTGCGATCCAATCCGCACATGCACCTGCTCGAGGCGCTGCTCGCGTGGGTGGAGGCGGGCGGCGGAAGTTGCTTCGAACGCCGGGCGGACGCGATCGTCGACCTGTGCCTCGATCACCTGATCGACGCCGCCACCGGCGCGATCGGCGAGTCGTACGACGGCGACTGGCGCTTCCACAACGGCATGGGCCACCTGCGCGAACCGGGCCACCAGTTCGAGTGGGCGTTCCTGCTCCACCGCGCCGGGCAGGTTCTGGGCCGCGACCATTGCCAGGCCTGGGAGCGCCTGTTGCGCTTCGGCACGACCCATGGTGTCCGTGACGGACTGGCCGTGTCCGCGGTCGCGGCCGACGGAACGCTGGCGGACGGTTCGGCCCGGCTGTGGGCGCAGACGGAGCGGTTGCGGGCGATGCTGGTCCTCGCCCCCGCCCTGCCCCCTGCCGACGCCGCGCTGGTCGCGGCGGCCGACAGCCTGCGCGCGGTGCGCCGGTTCCTCGACGTGCCCATCCGGGGATTGTGGCGGGACCGGATCGACCGGAACGGCCGCTGGATCGACGAGCCGTCGCCGGCGTCGTCGCTCTACCACATCGTCACGGGTCTGGTGCCGCTGATCGAAATGCGGGATGGCGTCGCCGGGACGGTCGGCGGCCGGCTCGCGGACAACTGAGCGGAGGGCGACGATGGATCTTCCCGATTTCGCGGCGATCAGGGTGCTTTGCATCGGCGACGTGATGATCGACCGGTTCGTCAACGGCCGCGTGGAGCGCATCTCGCCGGAGGGTCCGGTGCCGATCATCCGGATCGACGACACGCACAGCGTACCGGGAGGGGCCGCCAACGTCGGGCGCAACGTCTCGGCGCTGGGTGGGCGCTGCACGCTGGTGGGCGCGGTCGGCCGGGACGCGGCCGGGGCGGAACTGGGCTCGATGCTGTCGGCCTGCGGCCGGATCGATCCGGTGCTGGTGACCGACGACGGACGCCTGACGATCGAGAAGATCCGCTTCGTCGCGAGCGGGCAGACGCTGTTGCGCGCCGATCGCGAAGAGCCGGGCGAAGTCTGCGGCGAGACAGCGCGCGCGCTGGTTGCGGCGGTCCGCGACCGGATCGCCGACCACCATGTCCTCGTGCTTTCGGACTATGCCAAGGGCGTCCTGACCGACACGGTGATCCGGGGTGCGATCGACGCGGCGACCGATGCGGGCGTGCCGGTCGTGGTCGATCCCAAGTCGGCGCAGCTCTCCCGCTATGCCGGCGCCACCGTCGTCACGCCCAACGCCCGGGAGGCGGGCATCGCCACGGACATCGACATCGACACCGACGAGGATGCGGCGCGGGCTGCAACCAGAGTGCTGGCCATCGCCGGCATCCACTCGATCCTGCTGACCCGGTCCGAACGGGGCATGACCCTCGTCACCGCGGACGGCGCCGTGGTCCATGTGCCCACCACCGCCCGCGAGGTGTTCGACGTGGTGGGCGCCGGCGACACCGTGGTCGCGACGCTGGCCCTCTGCCTAGGCGCGGGTCTGGCGCTCGAGCCGGCGGCGCGGATCGCCAACACCGCCGCGGGCATCGTCGTCGGCAAGCACGGAACGGCGACGGCGAGCCGATCGGAACTGGCCGACGAACTGGTGCGCCCGGACCGGGACCCGGGCTCGCCGAGCGAGCGCAAGGTGATGTCCGTGGCCGGCGCGGCCGCGCTGCGCCGGCAGTGGGAGCGCGAGGGCCTGACGGTGGGGTTCACCAACGGCTGCTTCGATATCCTGCACGTCGGCCATGTCGGCCTCCTCGAGTTCGCGCGCGCGCAGTGCGACCGGCTGATCGTGGGCGTGAACGCGGACGCCTCCGTGACTCGCCTGAAAGGTCCCTCGCGGCCGGTCAGCCCGGAAGGGGACCGCGCCCGCCTGCTGGGCGCGTTCGGCTTCGTCGACGCGGTCGTCCTCTTCGCGCAAGATACGCCCCGCGCGCTGATCGAGGAGTTGCAGCCCGATGTGCTGGTCAAGGGAGCGGATTATGCCGTGGAGGACATCGTCGGATACGACATCGTGCGGAAGCGGGGTGGCAGGGTGGTGACGTTCGACCTCGTGCCGGGGCGCAGCACCACCGGATTGATCGCCCGCGCCGCCCGGCCTGCGGAGGTCGGGGCATGATCGTCGTGACGGGCGCAGCCGGCTTCATCGGATCGAACATCGTCGCCGACCTCGAGGAACGGGGCAAGGGGCCGGTCGCGGTGGTCGACCGGTTCGGGGAGGACGAACGCTGGCGCAACCTCGCCAGGCGCCGGGTGGAGGCGTTCGTGCTCCCGGAGCATCTGGATGCGTGGCTGGACGACAACGGACGCGACGTGACGGCCGTCGTCCACATGGGCGCGATATCCGCGACCACCGAGCGCGACGTCGACCGGCTGGTCGCCAACAACATCAACTTCACCGTCCGGCTGTGGGACTGGTGCGCCGGGCGGGGCGTGCCCTTCGTCTATGCGTCGTCGGCGGCGACCTATGGCGGCATCGAGACGGGCTTTGTCGACGACGACGACGTCGAGGCGATGGCGGCCCTGGAGCCCCTCAACGCCTATGGGTGGAGCAAGAAGGCCACCGACATCCTTCTTTGCCGCCGCGTCGCCGACGGCAAGCCGGCGCCGCCCCAATGGGCCGGCCTCAAGTTCTTCAACGTCTACGGCCCCAACGAGTATCACAAGGGCGACATGATGTCGGTCGCCTGCAAGATGTTCGACCAGGTACGGCGCGATGGCCGGGTGACGCTGTTCCGGTCGCACCGGGACGGGATCGCCGACGGCGATCAGCGGCGGGACTTCGTCTACGTGAAGGACTGCACCAGGACCGTCGCCTGGCTGCTCGATCATCCGGCGTGCAGCGGGATCTTCAACGTCGGATCGGGGCAGGCCCGCTCCTTCCTCGACATCGCGCGGGCGATGGGGCGGGCGGTGAACGTGGCGGTGGACGTCGAGTTCGTCGACATGCCGCCCGCGATCCGCGACCGCTACCAGTATTTCACCCAGGCGGACATGACGAAGCTGCGCGCGGCGGGCATGGACGCGACGTTCACCACGCTCGAGGAGGGCATCTCCGACTATGCGGGCAGCTATCTCGCTCGGGCCGACCGCTATCGCTGACGCCTGTCGGACGCGGCGCGTGAGTGGCGGCCGGTGAGCGGCGCGCGATGAGCGGCGATCCGGTCGTCTTCCTGGATCGCGACGGCACGATCATCGTCGAGCGCGACTATCTGAGCGATCCCGCCGGGGTGGCGCTGGAGGTCGGTGCCGCGCGCGGCCTGCGCGCGCTGTCCGCGGCCGGCTTCCGGCTGGTCGTCCTCACGAACCAGTCGGGCATCGCGCGCGGTTACTTCGACCTGGCGGCGGCCGAGGCCGTGAACCGTCGCGTCGCCGACCTTCTCGCCGGCCGGGGCGTGGCGATCGATGGCTGGTACGTCTGTCCGCATGCGCCATCCGACGGGTGCGGGTGCCGGAAGCCGCGACCCGGTCTGGCGCACCGCGCGGCGGCCGAGCTGGGCCTCGCGCTCGCTGGATCGTGGGTGGTCGGCGACAAGCGGTCGGACGTCGAGCTGGCGGACGCGATCGGAGCGTCCGGCATACTGGTGGCGAGCGGCCACGGCGCGCAGCACGTCGCGTGGGCGCGCGCGCACGGGCGCCCGGTCGTCCGCGACCTGGCCGAGGCGGCCGATCTGATCGGGAGCGCCCGGGCGGGCTCCTGATCATCGCGTTCTACCCGACTGCATGGCTAGCGGCCGTCGGTGTTGCGCTGCATACTGTGCCGTGGCCCTTCATCAAGTGTGGCCGGCAGCCGCGTGGCTGAGGAGTCTGGACATGCGCCATAGTTCGACCGAGCGGGCCGTCGCCCCCGCCGCCGAGACCGACCGGTTGCGCAAGGAGAATGCGAGCCTGCTCGAACGGCTCGCCGACATGGACCGTTTCCATGCCGACGGGCAGCGCGTCGCCGACGAGCGCGAGGCGCAGATCGAGCGCGCGCGCCTCGACCTTGCCGCCGGCGAGCGGCAGCGCGCCGAGCTGGAAGAGCAGCGCGCCCGGCTCGAACGGCAGGTCGGGGACCTGCACCTCGCCGCGCAAGCACGGGCGCAGGCCGACCGGGACGAGCGGGACCGGCTCGAGGCGGCGATCGTCCGGCACCGACACGAAAGCGCCGAGCTCGCGCTGTTTGCGTACATGCTGAGGGGCGACACCTCGCAAACGGGCCTGTTCCGGCGACTGACGTCCGGCGGGACGGCGGCGATGGCGCGGGGCGAGCACCCTCGCGGCGAGGTGCTGCTCCGGCTCGCCGCGCTGCTGCGTCCACTGGACCGGAGGGCGTGGCGTCGCTACGCCGCCAGCCTGGAGGTGGTGGGCGAACATGCCGCCGCGGAGGTCGCGTGGCGCCGGGCGGTCGGCCTCGACCGGAACGATGCGGCCGCGCTGTACGGCCTGGCGCGGACGCTGGCCGAAACGGGTCGCCACGAGGAGGCGGGGGCGGCGCTGGAGACGGCGTTCGCGATCGATCCCGGCCTGCCGGGCCTCGGCACGCGGCTGGACGCGGCGGGGATCGAGCCGGGCAGGCAGGCGGACATCGTGCTCGCCTCGTCCTGGTTGCGCGGCAGCGTGCGGCGCCGGCCGGCCAGGGGCCTGATGCCGTCCGGCATTCGCGACTTCCTCGCGCTGCGCCGCGCGCGCCGCGCTGCGGAAAGGGGCGATCCACGCCGGGCAATGCGGCTTCATGGGGAGCTGGCGGATCGGTCCGACGACCCGGTCGAGCTCGTCCGGCACGGCGACGCGATCGCCGCCCTCACCGGCCCCGTCGCTGCCCGCGGCGCCTATCTGAAGGCCTTTGCCGCGCAACCGGACGACGGGCGGTCGCGCCGCCGCGCGCTCGATGTCAGGCACGGCGACATGGGCCTGGTCGCACGGCCCAAAGTCGATCTGAAGGTCGATGCCGACGGCAACTACGTCACGATGTCGGACGACGCGCAGATCGATCTCGATCCCGACGGCCGCGCCTTTCCGGCGGGCTGGACCCTGGTCTCGATCTCGGCGACCGCGCCGGCGGCGCCGATCCGGCCGGTCGTCTATGCCTTCCACGGCGAGCATGGCGCGACGGTGAAGCCGTTCACCTTTCCCCTGATCGAGGGGGAGGGGGAGGTGCGATGCCTGCTCCCCCTCCCCGCGGGCATCGTCCAGCTGCGCCTCGACCCGACCGGCCACGCCGGCGTGACGTTCCGCCTGAACCGGGTCGGCTGGCTGGGCGGGGCGGGGCCGGGCGGCGGCGGGCTGGAAGGCCAGCTGTTCGTTCCCGCCGCGCGGGGGGTGGCGTTCGTGGGCGAGGAACCCGCGGCGGACGACGGGACGGATCCCACGACGCGGTCCTTCGCCCTGCGACCACTGCAGGACCTGGCGATCCTCGCGGACGGCGCGTTCGTCTCCACGGACGAGGATCCCCAGTTCGACGTCGTCGGCGCCGGCGGCGTCCTGGGCGGCTGGACGTGGATCGACCTCCAGGTAGAGGGCGTCGACACGCCCCTCGACCCGGTCCTCTACGCCTGGACGGAAGACGAGGTCGTCGCGATCCGGTTGCCGGACATCGCCGCGCGGTCCGGCGCGATCCGCGTGCTGGTTCGCCTGCCCGACCAGGTGTCCCGGCTGCGGTTCGACCCGGCCGCCCGTGCGGGCGTCCGCTTCGGCGCCGTCACCTTCCAGGCCGCACCGATGCCGGCCGACGATCGGGTCTTCCTGCCCTGCCCCGCCGATCCCATCGGCGACCCCGGCGCGATGCAGGCGCGCCGCGATCCCGACGCCGCCCACAGGGTGCGGCCGCTCGACCAGCTGGAGGCGGTCGGGGACCGGTTCAGGACGACCGGCGACGCGCCGCGGTTCGCGGTCGAGCCCGCCGGCCCCGATGCCGCCGGCTTCCCCGAAGGCGTCGTCAGGCTGACGCTCGGGGTGGATGAGGCGGACCAGGCGGTCGACGCGGCGCTGTACGCCCTGGACGATGCCGGCCATGCCCTGTGCGCATACCGGTTCGGCAGCCTGGAGCCGGGGGTATCGTGCGAACACCACCTCGTACTGCCCGCCGGCGTGCGGTCGCTCCGGTTCGCGCCCGGGGACACGAGGAACGTCACGCTCTCCCTGCCCAGGGTCGAATTGCTGCCGCTGGGTGCGGCCGACGAGGCGAGCTACGCCGTCGCGCGCCGCCAGGACATGCCGCCCGACGCCGGGCCGGACGCGGTGTCGACCGGGCTCCAGCCGCTCCAGCACCTCGAAGAACGGGACGGCATGTTCCGGTCCACGGGCAACGACCCACAGTTCCACGTCGCGATGGGCGGCCGGGCGTTCCCGCGCGGGTGGACGGTCGTGACGGTCGAGATGGACGTGGTGGACACCATCGCCAGACCGATCCTCTACCTGTGGAGCGGCGCGGGCGTGACGCCGATCCAGCTGGCGTCGCTGAGCGGAAAGGGGTGCTCGCAGCAGCTGGTCCACCTGCCCGACGACGTATCGGAGATGCGGCTCGACCCGACCGACATGGCGGGCATCGCCTTCTCGGCGCCGCGGCTCGCCTTCTCGCCGGCATCGCTCTTCGCCGGGCGTCTCCTGTCCCGCCTGCCCAACGCGGGCCGCCGGGTGGATTACGAGACGTGGTGCGACCTATACGACCGGATCGGGCGGGTCGACCGCGTCCTCATCGGCGAGGCGATCGGCCGGTTGACGGACACTCCGCTGATCTCCGTGCTGATGCCGGTGTACGATCCCGACCCCCGCTTCCTGAGGCGCGCGCTCGATACGGTGATCGACCAGATCTACCCCAATTGGGAACTGTGCATCGCGGAGGACTGCTCGCCAAGCGAGGAAACCCGAGCCATCCTGCGCGAGTATGCGGCGCGGGACGACCGGATCAAGGTCGTCTTCAGGACGCGGAACGGCCACATCTCGCGCGCGTCGAACTCCGCGCTGGAACTCGTCACCGGCGCGTTCGTCGCCCTGATGGACCATGACGACGAACTCCCCCCGCACGCGCTGTACCTGATCGCGACCGAGCTCGACCGTTTCCCCGACACGGACGTCATCTACACCGACGAGGACAAGATCGACCAGCACGGCCGGCGGCACGATCCCTATTTCAAGAACGACTGGAACCAGGAGCTGTTCTATTCGCAGAACTGCGTCGCGCATCTCGGCGTCTACCGGACGGCGCTGGTCCGCGCGGTGGGCGGCTTCCGCGCCGGCTTCGACGGCAGCCAGGACTACGACCTGATGCTGCGGATCCTGCGGCTGACCTCGTCCGAGCGGATCCGGCATATCCCGCACGTCCTGTACCACTGGCGCATCTTCGAGGGCGTGCGCACCTTTTCCAGCAACAATCCGTCGAACTCCGTCAACACCGCCCGGCAGGCGATGGTGGAGTATTTCGCCGACGCGGAGCCCGACAGCGAGGTGGAGGCGATCCCGTACTTCCCGGGATGGTGGCGGATCCGGCGTCCCCTGCCGACCACGCCGCCGTCGGTCACGATCATCATCCCGACCCGCGACCGGGTGGAGCTGGTCAGGAACTGCGTCGAGGGTCTGCTGGAGCGCACGGACTATCCGCACCTCGACGTCGTCATCGTGGACAACGGCAGCATCAAGGCGGAGTCGCTGGACTATTTCGAGACGATCGCCCGGCATCCGCGCGTGGGTGTCCTGCGCGACGACGGGCCGTTCAACTATTCCCGGCTGAACAACCTGGCGGTCGCGCAGGCCGCGGGCGACCTCGTCTGCTTCCTCAACAACGACATCGAGACGATATCGCCCGACTGGCTTTCCGAGATGGTCAGCCAGGTCCTGCGGCCGGGCGTCGGCGCGGTCGGCACGCGGCTCCTCTACGCCAGCGGGACGCTGCAGCACGCGGGCATCACGATGGGCGTGTACGGCGTCGCCGCCCACGGCCACCGCCACTTCCCCGGCGACTCGATCGGCTATTTCGGTCACCCGCAGCTCGTTCGTGAAGTGTCCGCGGTGACGGCGGCCGCGCTGCTGATGCCCAAGGGGCTGTTCCAGGCGATCGGCGGCTTCGACGAGGACAACCTCGCCGTCAGCTACAACGACGTCGACCTGTGCCTGCGCGTCCGGGAAGCGGGGCGCAAGGTCGTCTACACGCCCTTCGCCGCCCTCTATCATCTGGAATCGGCCAGCCGCGGCCTGGACGTCACGGTCGAGCAGCGGGAGGCGCAGCGGGTCGAACGCGGCTATATGGAGGCGCGCTGGGAAAGCGCGATTGAAGAGGACCCGTTCTACAGCCGCAACCTGACGATCGCCACCGAGGATTGCGACCTCGCCTTTCCTCCCCGCGCCCGCCGCCCCTGGCTGGAGGAGGCGGACGTCGCGGAGCGGCTGGCGCGGCTGGGCCGGGCGGCGCTGCCGGAACCGGAGGGCGAGGCGCTGGCGGCGCTCGCGGCGG
>NZ_CAHJWW010000024.1 GCF_903643035.1 Sphingomonas bacterium
AGGCCGGGTCGGCCACCACCGCCAGCCTCGCTCGGGTGCGCCTGGCGGCGGCGGCAAGCCCCGCGACATCGGCGTTGGCGGTCAGCGCGACGACCCGGAACGCGTCCGGCGAACGTTCGACCAAGTCGAGCGTCGACGTCCCGATCGAGCCCGTCGCCCCGAGGATCGTGACCGTCTTCATGCCGTCGCCTTCATCGATGCCAGCTCGCGGTGAAATGAAGAAGGGTGGGCAGCACCGCGAGCAGCGCCGCCGCCGGCGCGACCGGAACCAGCCCGTCGAGCCGGTCCATGACGCCGCCGTGACCGGGCAGGAGGTGGCCCGAGTCCTTGACGCCCGCGCGCCGCTTCAACCAGCTTTCATACAGATCGCCCGCCTGCGCCAGCACCGCGAGCGCCGGCGTCGCCACCGTCAGCCGCAGCGGAAGCCCATAGGCCCGGTGCATGAACGCGCCGAACAGGCTCGCCAGGACGACCCCGCCGGCAAGCCCCGCCCATGTCTTGCCCGGGCTGATCGCCGGCGCGAGCCTGCGTCCGCCCAACGCGCGCCCGGTCGCATAGGCACCGATGTCGGTCATCCACACCAGCGCCATCGCCCAGATCGCCCAGACGAGCCCCCAGTCTCCCCCGATCGCGCCGGGCGCATGCTGTCGTCGGATCAGCGTCAGCGCCAGCACGGGCAGCCCGCAATACAGGACGCCCAGCGCCAGCTCGCGTCGGCGGGTGACGATCACCGTGAAGAACGCCGCGCCCGCCAGCAGCCCCAGCACGAAGAAGTTGCGCGTCTCCAGGATCAGCGATGCCGGCGCCATGATCGCCAGCGGCACCGACAGCGCGAACTGCGCCTGACGCTTCTGGCGCGGGGTCGCGGCATGAAGCTCCGCCCACTCCGCCATCATCAGCAGCGCGGCGATCACCGCCAGCAGCCAGAACGGCACGCCGCCTGCGATCAGCGCGACGATCGCCACCGCCGCCAGCGCGGCGCCGGTGACGATCCGCCTCCCAAGGTCGGACTGCGATCCGGACCGTGACCGCGACGTCACAGGCCGCCGTACCGGCGCTGACGCTGCCCGAACGCCGCCACCGCCGCGGCAAGGTCGTCCGCGCCGAAATCGGGCCACAGCGTATCGACGAACAGCAACTCGGCGTAGGCCGCCTGCCACAGCAGGAAATTGGACAGGCGCTGCTCGCCCGAGGTGCGGATCATCAGGTCGAGCGGCGGCAGCTCGCGCGTCTCCAGCTCGGCCTCGATCGCCTCTTCGTCGATGCCGACCAGCGGCATGCCGCCGTCGCGCACCCGCTCCGCCAGCCGGCGCGCCGCGGCGGCCAGTTCCGCCTGCGCGCCATAATTGAGCGCGATCGCCAGGATCGGTCCCGTGTTGGCGGCGGTACGCGCCAGCGCGTCGTCGAGCAGCGCCACCAGATCGGGCGCGAACCGGCTGTAGTCGCCGATGATCCGCAGCCTGACGTTGTCGCGAACCATCTCGGCAAGATCGCTGCGGATGAAAAGGCGCAACAGCCCCATCAGCGCGCCGATCTCGTCCTCCGGACGTCGCCAGTTCTCGCTGCTGAACGCATACAGCGTCAGCGCCTCGATCCCCAGCGCCCTCGCCGCGCGCGTCACCCGCCGTACCGCCTCTACCCCGGCGTGATGTCCGGCCGCGCGTGGCAGGTGCCGCGCGCGCGCCCAGCGGCCGTTGCCATCCATGATGATCGCGACATGGCGCAGAAGGGTGATCGTTTCCCTTGTCGCCTCCAGGGGGGCGGTACTCATCCCGCCCTCCCCGCGGGGGAGGGGGCAGAGGTGATCGCGACGCCGCCATGCTTCGCCCCGACGCGACCCGAGGAGCGCCCTGCGGGTCGTGCACCCGCTCCCAGGCCCTCCCGTGCAGGGGAGGGAGCAGAAAAGGGCGGCGATCCTTGGCTCACTTGCCCAGGATTTCCTTTTCCTTCGCTCCCGCCGCGGCGTCGAGGTCGGCGATCGTCGTGTCGGTCAGCTTCTGTACCTCGGTCTCGTTGCGCTTGCGCTCGTCCTCGCCGAAGACGCCCTTCTTCTCGTCGGTCTTCAGGCTGTCCATCCCGTCGCGGCGCACGTTCCGCACCGCGATCCGCGCCTTTTCGGCATATTGGTTGGCGAGCTTGGCGAGTTCCTTGCGCCGGTCCTCGGTCAGGTCCGGGATCGGCAGGCGCAGCGTCTGGCCGTCGTTGATGGGGTTGAGACCGAGGCCGGCGGAGCGGATCGCCTTTTCCACCGGGCCGACATTCGTCTTGTCCCACACCTGCACCGACAGCATCCGCGGCTCGGGCGCCGAGACGGTCGCGACCTGGTTGAGCGGCATGGACGAGCCGTACACCACCACGT
Source organism: Sphingomonas bacterium (assembly GCF_903643035.1). Lineage (GTDB taxonomy): Bacteria > Pseudomonadota > Alphaproteobacteria > Sphingomonadales > Sphingomonadaceae > Sphingomonas. The sequence continues at coordinate 2,360 of NZ_CAHJWW010000024.1, forward strand.
TGACCGGATCGAGCAACGTCACCGACGCGCGCCCGGTGCGGAGCCCGCCCAGATCGTGCTTCAGCGACTCGACCGCGCCGGTCATCCTGCGTTCGAGATCGCTCTTGTCATAGGCCGGCATCGGTCGTGTCCTTCATGAGTGTCTGCACGATCGTCGAGACGCCCTCGCCGCGCAGCACCGCGGCGAGGTTGCCATGGTCGCGGATGTTGAAGACGACGATCGGGATGTCGTTGTCGCGGCACAGCGCGATGGCGCTCGCGTCCATGACCTTGAGGTCGTCCGACAGCACCCGGGAATAGCTGACGGTTTCGTAGCGGCGCGCGCCCGACACCTTCTTGGGGTCCGCGTCGTACACGCCGTCGACGCTGGTGCCCTTGAACAGCGCGTCGCACTTCATCTCCGCCGCGCGCAGCGCCGCGCCGCTGTCGGTGGTGAAGAAGGGACTGCCGACGCCGGCGGCGAAGATCACGACGCGGCCCTTTTCCAGATGCCGCTCCGCGCGGCGGCGGATGAACGGTTCGCACACCGACGCCATCGGGATCGCCGACTGGACCCGCGTCTCGACGCCGATCTGCTCCAGCGCGTTCTGCACCGCCAGCGCGTTCATCACGGTCGCCAGCATCCCCATATAGTCGGCGGTCGCGCGCTCGATCCCCTTGGCGGCGGCGGAGAGCCCGCGGAAGATATTGCCGCCACCGACGACGACGCACAGTTCATGGCCCGCCTCGCGCGCGTCCTTGATCTCGCCAGCCACCCGCGCCGTGACCGCCGGATCGATGGCGAGGCCGCCGCCGGCGGCATCGTCGCCCATCAGGACCTCGCCCGAAAGTTTCAGGAGGATGCGGGTGAAGCGGCGGCCGGGCATGACGATGCGGGTAGCCCCGCCGCGCGCGGGGGGCAATGGCCTCGCACACGGGCGGGCATGCGGGCGGGCGGGCGCGAATGGTGGCGGGAGGGCGCACCACCCTCCCCCCTGCTGCTTCAGATCGTGGGTTCGTGCTGGGCGTCGGTCTTCTGCGGTACGCCCGACGCGGCGGCGACCTCGGCGGCGAAATCGCTCTGCTCCTTCTCGATCCCTTCGCCGAGCTGGAAGCGGACATAGCTTGTCAGCACGATCTTCCGGCCGGCATCCCTGGCGGCCTTGGCGACCACGTCCTGCACCGGCGTCTTGCCGTCATGGACGATGGCCTGCGTCAGCAATGCGTTCTCGCGGCGGAACTTGTCGACCGGACCCTTGATGATCTTCTCGGCGATGTCGGCCGGCTTGCCGGCGATCTTGTCGGCGTTCTTCTCGCGCGCGATCGCGGCCTCGCGCTCGACGATCTCCGGATCGATGTCGTCGACGGTCAGCGCCAGCGGGAACGCGGCCGCGACATGCTGCGCGATCTGCTTGCCCAGCGGTTCCAGAACGTCCGGCCCGGCGTCGGATTCGAGCGCGACCAGCACGCCGATCTTGCCCAGGCCCGGCGCCTGCTGGTTGTGCATATAGGCGATCACCGCGCCCTGCGAGACCTCCAGCCGGCGCGTGCGGCGCAGCGACTGGTTCTCGCCGATCGTGGCGATGTTGTTGGTCAGCACCTCGGCGACGGTGGTGCCCGACGGCATCGCCTCCGCCTTCAGCGCCTCGACGTCGCCGCCGGTGGCGAGCGCGATATGGGTCACCTCGCGCACGAAGTCCTGGAACTGCTCGTTCTTGGCGACGAAGTCGGTTTCCGAGTTGACCTCGACCGCCGCGCCCGTCGTGCCCGACACGGCGATGCCGACCAGTCCTTCCGCGGCGGTGCGGCTCGACTTCTTGGCGGCGGCGGCCAGGCCCTTGGTGCGCAGCCAGTCCATCGCCGCGTCCATGTCGCCGCCGGTCTCGCCCAGCGCCTTCTTGCAGTCCATCATGCCCGCGCCGCTCTTCTCGCGCAGGTCCTTGACCATCGACGCCGTGATGTCGGCCATGTCCGCTGTCCTTATTGTGGGCGCAAATGCCCCGATGCTGAAAACCGTCCGCCCTGACCCTGTTGGAACACCGCCTGTCCGCAAGGAGAGGGGCGATGCTCCGACAGGCTCGGCACGAACGGAATGCGATTGGCTTTCCAGGCCGGAGAAGCTCAGGCCGCCGGCTGCGGCTCCGCCTCGGCGCCCGTCAGCGCGGCGGCGAGCACGTCGCCCTCCAGGTTGACGTCGGCATCGATCGGGGCCTCGACACCCAGCGCCGCCTCCTCGGGCGGCTGCTCCATCGCACCGAAATCGACGCCGCGGCGCTGCTGCCCCTGCTGACCGCCGCGGGTCGCGGCGATCGCGATCGCCTCGCAATACAGGCGGATGGCACGGCTGGCATCGTCGTTGGCGGGCACCGGGAACGCGATGCCGTCGGGCGAGACGTTCGAGTCGAGGATCGCCACCACGGGGATGCCCAGCGTGTTGGCCTCCTTGATCGCGAGCTCTTCCTTGTTGGCGTCGATCACGAACATCACGTCGGGAACGCCGCCCATGTCGCGAATGCCGCCAAGCGACATCTCGAGCTTGTCACGCTCGCGGGTGAGCTGCAGCACTTCCTTCTTGGTGAGGCCGCGCGTGTCGCCCGACAGCTGCTCCTCCAGCGCCTTCATGCGCTTGATCGAGTTGCTGATCGTCTTCCAGTTGGTGAGCATGCCGCCCAGCCACCGGTGGTTGACGAAATGCTGGCCCGCGCGCCGCGCGGAGTCCGCGATCGGCTCCTGCGCCTGGCGCTTGGTGCCCACGAACAGGACCTTGCCGCCACCCGCGACCGCGGACGACACGAACTCCAGCGCGCGCGCGAACAGCGGCACGGTCTGCGAAAGGTCGAGGATGTGGACGCCGTTGCGGTCGCCGAAGATATAAGGCTTCATCTTCGGGTTCCACCGATGCGTCTGGTGGCCGAAGTGCGCGCCGGTCTCGATGAGCTGCTGCATGCTGACGACGGGTGCCGCCATAGGATTGATCCTTCCGGTTGAGCCTCTGGGAAGCGGATGACCCCGGATCGGATCCGGGGCACCGGGCTATGATGCTTCCCATGCGGGTTTGAGAGCGGACCGCCTAGCCGCCGACGGCCGGAAAGACAAGAGTTGACGAAAAGAACGGGATAGGAACATAAGGAGGACGGGCGGAGTTTCGATTCGGGGCTCTCACCCGCAAACGTTAACATTCAGCAATATCGGCGCAACGATAACAGTCCTTTGGGAACATTTGTCGACGATTGTCGATTTCTGGATCGAGTATCGAGGTCACGGCCTCGGGAGGCAGCGATGATGATGCAGGTTCTGGGCACGACGGTGTTTTCTGGCGCGGCACTCGCCGCAGGGGCGACGCTCTGGTCTTCCGTATCGCCTCAGTGGCAACGGATCGTCCGGCTCGCGGTGGGCATCCCCGAGACATCGCCCCTGCCGGTCACGCAGTTGGCGCAGGCGGAACGTGGGATCGTGGTACGCCACTGGTCGGCGTCGCCCCGCCAGCCTGGTGCATGGCGCGAAGCCGCCTGATCCTCGCAAAGCCCATCGCGCTGAACGGCATGGTCAGCACGTAGATGAACGATACGATGCTCAGGGTCTGCCAGGGCGCCGATACCAGCGCGGCCCCCAGCACGACGACCGTGGCGAGCGCCTCGAACCGGACGGTGCGGCGAAGGCGCATCGACGACCAGGAATAGGTCGGCAGGCTGGACACAAGCAGCAGCGCGACGATCGCCACCCATGGCGCGACCAGATAGGGGGACCGGAGGAACGGTTCGCCCGTCGCCATCCACAGGAACATCGGCAGCATCGCCAGCCCCGCCCCGGTGGGGGCGGGCACCCCGGTCAGGAAGCCTGCGGACTTGTGGGGCTGTTCCTCGACGTCGATGTTCGCGTTAAAGCGCGCGAGCCTCAACGCGCAGAACACCGCCAGCATCAGCGCGCACATCCATCCCAGCCGAGGCATCGCCACCAGCGACCACAGGTACAGGATCAGCGCCGGCGCGACCCCGAACGAGATCGCATCCGAGAGCGAATCGAGCTCAGCCCCGAACCGGCTCTCGCCATGGAGCAGCCGCGCGATGCGGCCGTCGATCCCGTCGAGCACGCCGGCGACCAGCACCATCGTCACCGCGAGTTCCCATTGGCCCGCGATCCCGAAGCGCACGCCGCTCAGCCCCGAGCACAAGGCGAGCGCGGTGACCGCGTTCGGCGCGATCGACCGCAGCGGCAGGCCCGGACGCGGCGGTCGCTGTCCGCGGCGCGGCATCGGCATCCTCATCGCCGGGCGGCCAGCGTCACGGCCATGCCGGGGGCGCCCGTCACTGCGCCACACCCGTCGCCGCCGCCCCACCGACGCGCCCGATGATCGTCTCGCCCGCCAGCGTGCGCTGCCCAAGCACGACCTGGGGCGCCACGTCGTCGGGCAGGTATACGTCGAGCCGGCTGCCGAAGCGGATCAGCCCGATCCGCTGCCCGGCCGCGACCATGTCGCCCGCCTTGACGAAGCCGACGATGCGGCGCGCCACCAGGCCGGCGATCTGGGTGAAGCCGATCCGGCGCGTCCGGCCATCGGCGTCGGGGTGCCCCTCGACGACGAAGTGCTGTCGTTCGTTCTCCTCGCTCGCCTTGTCGAGATCGGCGTTCAGGAACTTGCCCGAGACGTAGACGACCTGCGTGACCGTCCCTGCGATGGGCGTGCGGTTGATGTGGACGTCGAACACCGACATGAAGATCGATACCCGCACCAGCGACGCGGCGCCCACTCCGTTGGGACCGTCCAGCTCGCGCGGGATCGGGACGCGCTGGATCATCGTCACCAGCCCGTCGGCGGGCGCGATCACCAGCCCTTCGTGCCCGCTCGGATCCCGGGGCGTCACGCGCACCGGATCGCGGAAGAACGCCGCTACCCAGATGGCGAGCCCGACCAGCGGCCAGAACAGCACCGTCCACACCAGCAGCGACAGCAGCGCGACCGCCGCCGCGATCGCGACGAAAACGCGTCCCTTGGGATGGACGGAGGGAAAACGCCATTTGACTGTAGTGGTTACAACGGGTGGCTTTTCGAGCGATGGCATGGCCCGGCATCTAGCGGCGGGGAACGGCGGAGACAATCGGCGGCGCGGCACTGCGCCACCTTCCGCGACGCCGCCGCCCGGCATGGGGACGCCATGTCGTCGGCCCGCCTCCCGACGAGCGTCCGCCACCTTGGGGAGGACAGCCTTGCCGGGGGAAGTCCGACGCCGCAGCCTGCTCGCCCTCACCTGCCTTGATCCCCGCCGCCGCGCCCCCTAGACGCCGGCCGTTTCCCCCCTCAGCAGGAAGTCCGCATGGCAAAGATCAAGGTGAAGACGCCCGTCGTCGAGATCGACGGCGACGAGATGACGCGGATCATCTGGGAGTGGATCCGCGAGCGTCTCATCAAGCCCTATCTCGACATCGACCTGGAATATTACGACCTGGGCGTCGAGAAGCGCGACGAGACGAACGACCAGATCACGATCGACGCCGCCCACGCGACCCAGAAGCACGGCGTCGCCGTGAAGTGCGCGACGATCACGCCCGACGAGGCGCGCGTGACGGAGTTCGGCCTGAAGCAGATGTGGAAGTCGCCCAACGGCACGATCCGCAACATCCTGGGCGGCACGATCTTTCGCGAGCCGATCGTCATCAGCAACGTGCCCCGGCTTATCCCGGGCTGGACGCACCCGATCGTCGTCGGCCGCCACGCGTTCGGCGACCAGTATCGCGCGACCGATTATCTGGTTCCCGGCCCCGGCAAGCTGCGGCTGGTGTTCGAGGGTGACGACGGCACGGTGATCGATCGCGAGGTCTACCAGTTCAAGGCGGCGGGCGTCGCGCTGGCGATGTACAACCTCGACGACTCGATCCGCGATTTCGCGCGTGCGTCGATGCACTACGGCCTGAACCTCAAGTGGCCTGTGTACCTGTCGACCAAGAACACGATCCTGAAGGCCTATGACGGGCGGTTCAAGGACCTGTTCGCCGAGGTGTTCGAGGCCGAGTTCAAGGAGAAGTTCAAGGAGGCGGGCATCGTCTACGAGCATCGCCTGATCGACGACATGGTCGCATCCGCGCTGAAGTGGAACGGCGAGTTCGTGTGGGCGTGCAAGAACTACGACGGCGACGTGCAGTCCGATCAGGTCGCGCAGGGGTTCGGTTCGCTGGGTCTGATGACGTCCGTGCTGCTCACCCCCGACGGCAGGACCGTCGAGGCGGAGGCCGCGCACGGTACTGTCACCCGGCACTTCCGCCAGCACGAGCAGGGCAAGGCGACGTCGACCAATCCGATCGCGTCGATCTTCGCCTGGACGGGTGGACTGAAGTACCGCGGCAGGTTCGACGACACGCCCGACGTCGTCCGCTTCGCCGAGACGCTGGAGCGGGTTTGCGTCGAGACGGTCGAGAAGGGCGACATGACCAAGGACCTGGCGATCCTGATCGGGCCGGACCAGCGGTGGATGACGACCGAGCAGTTCTTCGAGGCAGTGCGGACGAACCTCGAGACCGAGATGGCGAACTGGGCCTGAGGCGGGACGAGCGGAGCGGCGGGACGGGAACGAGCCGTTGGCAACGACGTTGATCGATATCATCAATCCATGAAGGTGATGTCATGATGATCCTTGTTCCCCTCGCCGCCGCTCTGGCCGCCACCGCGCTCCAGGCCCAGACAGCGCCTGCCCAGTCGGCACCTACCCAGTCGGCGCCCGCCGATACGACCTCCGCCCAGGGAACGGCCGGGCAGGCGAGCTCCGCTCCGGCCGCCTCCGACCAGGCGAAGGTGGCCGTGGGGGCTGCGGTGTCCGACCAGTCGGGCGCGCCGGTCGGCACGATCGAGACCATCGCCGATGGCAACGCCGTCATCTCCACCGGCACGAACAAGGTGGCCGTGCCGCTCACCGCCATCGGGCCGGGCGCCAACGGGCTCGTCACCACCGTTACCCGGGCGCAGCTCGACGCCACCGCGGCGGCGGGTCCGGCGCAGGTGAAGGCGATGCTGGTCCCCGGTGCGAGCGTGAAGGGCAAGGAAGGGACGGAAATCGGCACGGTCAAGGCCGCCGACGACAAGCTGGTCACGATCACGACCGGCAAGGGCGACGTTCGCGTGCCCGCCGAATCCTTCGCGGTCCAGTCGGGCGGGCTGGTCGTCGGAATGACCGCGGATCAGTTCGCCGCAGCCGTCGCCAAGTCCCCCGCGCCGGCGAAGAAGCGCCGCGGCTGATCCGGGCCGGCGACCGCTGCAGGGCGGTCGCCGGCTCAGACGTTCGCCGGCTCCGCCCACACGTCAGGTGTCTGCCGGCTCCGCCGACGGGTCACACGTTCGCCGGCTCCGCCGACAGGGCTGCGCGGATCGCGGCCAGCGCATCCGTGGCCTTGTCGCCGTCGGGGCCACCGCCCTGCGCCAAGTCGGGGCGACCGCCGCCGCCCTGCCCGCCCAGGGCCGCCACCGCGCGGCGCAACAGGTCGACCGCGTTCCATCGCCCGACCAGATCGGGCGTGACGCCGACCACAACCGACGCGCGGCCGTCGTTCACCGCGACGATCCCGACGACGCCGCTGCCGATCCGCTGCCGAGCCTCGTCGACCGCGCCCCGGAGCCCCTTGGCGTCGAAGCCGTCGAGCGTCTGGGCGACGAAAGCGATGTTACCGATCGTTTCGGGTCCCGCCGGGGCACCGGCCCCTCCCCCAGTCGCCAGCGCCCGCTTCGCGTCGGCCAGATCGCGCTCAAGCCGCTTGCGCTCGTCGAGCAGCGCCGCGATCCGTGCCGGCACCTCGTCCGGCGTCGAGCGCAGCGCCGCCGCCGCCTCGCGCAGCACCGCGTCGCGATGCGACAGCCAGGCCCGGGCCGCCTCGCCGGTCAACGCCTCGAGGCGGCGGACGCCTGACGCGACCGCGCCCTCGCCTATGACGGTGAACAGCCCGATCTCGCCCAATGCGCCGACGTGCGTGCCCCCGCACAGTTCCAGCGAGTAGGTGCCGCCCCCGTTCTCCGGCGCGTCCTCGCCCATCGAGACGACGCGGACCTCGTCGCCGTACTTCTCCCCGAACAGCGCCATCGCGCCTTCCGCGATCGCCTCGTCGGGCGTCATCAGCCGGGTGACGACCGGGCCGTTGCCGCGCACCTGCCCGTTCACACGCATCTCGATCTCGGCGATGTCCGCCGGGCGGAGCGCGACGGGCTGCGAGAAGTCGAAGCGCAGCCGATCGGACGCGACGAGGCTGCCCTTCTGCGCGACATGGCTTCCCAGCCGCTGACGCAGCGCCTCGTGCAGCAGGTGGGTGGCGGAATGATTGGCGCGGATCGCGGCGCGGCGCCCGGTATCGATCGCCAGCGTCACCGTGTCGCCGACCCGGATCGTGCCCGACTGGACCTGAGCGTGGTGGACCCAGATGCGGCCGATCTGCTTGCTGGTGTCGGAGACGCGCGCCTGCAGGCCGGAGTCGCCCGAGATGGTACCGGCATCCCCCGTCTGGCCGCCGCTCTCGGCATAGAAGGGTGTCTGGTTGACGATCACCGATACCGTCTCGCCGGCCGTCGCATGCTCGACCCGCGCGCCGTCGCGAACCAGCGCCGCGACCTCGGCCGTGCCGGTGTCGTTGGCATAGCCGGTGAACTCGGTCGAACCGTTCGCCTCGGCGATGTCGAACCACAGGTCGGCGGACGCGCTCGCGCCCGATCCCTTCCAAGCCGCCCGCGCCGCCCGCTTCTGCTCGGCCATCGCGGCGTCGAACCCTGCGCGGTCCACCGCCAGCCCCTGCGCGCGCAGGGCGTCCTCGGTCAGGTCGTACGGAAAGCCGAAGGTATCATAGAGCCGGAACGCCGTCTCGCCGGCCATCGTGCCGCCGGTCGCCAGCCCCGCCGTCGCCTCGTCCAGCAGCTTCAGCCCGCGGTCGAGCGTCCGGCGGAAGCGCGTCTCCTCCTGATGCAGGGTCGCCTCGATCAGCGGCTGCGCGCGGACCAGTTCGGGATAGGCGCCTCCCATCTCCGCGACCAGCGACGGCACCAGCCGCGCCATCAGCGGCTCGGCAGCGCCCAGCAGGTGCGCGTGCCGCATCGCGCGGCGCATGATCCGGCGCAGGACATAGCCGCGCCCCTCGTTGGCCGGCAGCACGCCGTCCGCGACCAGGAAGCCCGCGGACCGGAGGTGATCGGCGATCACGCGATGGCTCGCCTGCCGCTCGCCCTCCGCCTTCGTTTGGGTCAGCTCCTGGGATGCCGCGATCAGCGCGCGGAACGTGTCTGTGTCGTAGTTGTCGTGGACGCCCTGCAGCACCGCGGCGACGCGCTCCAGTCCCATGCCCGTGTCGATCGACTTGCGCGGCAGTTCGCCGGTGATCTCGTTCGCCTCCTGCTCGTATTGCATGAACACGAGGTTCCAGATCTCGACGAACCGATCGCCGTCCTCGTCGGGAGAGCCGGGCGGCCCACCGGCGATATGCTCGCCGTGATCGTAGAAGATTTCCGAGCACGGCCCGCACGGTCCGCTGTCGCCCATCGCCCAGAAATTGTCCTTGGTGGGAATGCGGATGATCCGGTGCCCGGGCAGCAGCTTCGTCCAGAGCGCATGCGCCTCGTCGTCGCTATGGTAGACGGTGGCGGTCAGCCGCTCGGCCGGAATGCCCCACTGCTTCGTCAGCAGATCCCAGGCGAGCACGATCGCGCGTTCCTTGAAGTAATCGCCGAACGAGAAATTGCCGAGCATCTCGAAGAAGGTGTGATGGCGCGCGGTGTAGCCGACATTGTCGAGGTCGTTGTGCTTGCCGCCCGCGCGCACGCATTTCTGCGACGAGGTCGCGGTGACGTAGGGACGCGACTCCAGCCCGGTGAACACGTTCTTGAACGGCACCATACCCGCGTTGACGAACATCAGCGTCGGGTCGTTCTGCGGCACCAGCGGCGCGGACGGCACGATCTGGTGGCCTTGCGCGGCGAAATAGTCGAGGAAGCCGCGGCGGATGTCGTTGGTCGAGATCATGGTACCGGGCCTAGTGGAACCGCCCGCGCCGCTCAAGCGCCGCTCCCCTCCCGAAGCGCGGGCGCCACGACGGCCAGCGCGCCGGCCAGGCTCTCGAAGCGGAGCGGCATGGCGAGACGCATGACCTCCCCGTCCAGCGCGACGTCGATCCGGCGCGAGCGGCCCTCGACGACGAAGGCGGGCAGGTCGCCGAGCGCAGCGAAGTCCCGGTCCGGATCGGCGCGCCCCATCAGCGCCCGCAACGCGAACCCGACCAGGGCAAGGCGGCGGCGTGAGGCCACCGCGTAGAGCGACAGCTTGCCGTCGTCCAACGACTCACGCCCCGCCGACACGCCTGCGTCCAACCGGTAATGGCCGTTGCCGACGAACAGCATCGGCGTGACGACGGGCGTCCGGCCCTCGCCGGGGCGCCGGATACGCAGCCGATGATGCCGCATCCGGCCGAGCGCGCGGGCGGCGGCGGGCAGCGTGGCGAGCCACCTGGGCGCGGACAGCGCCTCGCGCTCGCGGACCAGTTGCGGGTACAGGCCGATCACCGCGTTGTTGACGAAGGCGGTGCCGTTGACGCGGCCAAGGTCTATCCGGCGGGTGATGCCGCCCGCGATCACCCGCGCCGCGCCCGGCAGATCGGCGGGAATGTCCAGCTGCTCGGCGAGATGGTTGCGCGTACCCAGCGGCAGGATGCCGAGCGCGCTCCCGCCGACCGCCAGCGCCCCGGACGCGCCGCCCAGCGTCCCGTCGCCGCCGCCCACCACCACCACCGGTGCGCCCGCCAGCGCAGCCGCGCGGATCGGGATCGCAGCGCCGTCGAGCAGTTCCAGCGCGATCGGTACTCCGGCGACCGCGAACGCCGCCTCGACGTCGTCGCGCAACCGACCGCTGAGCCGTCGCGCCGCGCCGCCCGAGACGTTGACGAGGACAGGCATCAGAAGAGACTCAGGCATGGCCCGCGACGGCCCGAAGGTTCCGGACTAACGACGCAGTGGCCATCGTTTCCCGCCACCGACACGGCCGGCTGGAAGGAGCGAGATGGAACGGGTTCATATCAAGGCCCCTGACACGCTCCACTCGACATTGCATCAGCACCTCGCGGAACTCGTCGGTGCGCAGGTGGATGGTCATGTACCAGCGGTCGCGACCGGCACCTGGCGGGCACCTCGTCATAGGACACGCCGTACATGCCGTGGGCGAGCGCGACCGCCGACCCGGAGTTCGGGACGGAACGATCAGTCCCATCCTCCAGCCGCTGCTCGATCCTGGGTACCGTGGTGATCGCGCAGACGCAGACGCGCGCGGGGGGTCCGGCGCACCGGCCCGCAGGCCCGCTCGGCCACGCCATGACGGCAGAACGCTTGACCCGGAGACGCCAATCCCCTTCGCTGCCGCTCTTTCCAGACCAGGATCGTTCCCAATGCGCAGTCGCCTCACCTTCTGGATCGTCGTCGCGCTGGTCGCCGGGCTCGTCGTCGGCTGGGGGCTGCATCTGGCGATCGACGACGGCAGCAAGGCGTCGGCGGAGCGGCTGGCGGGCATCGCGGGCTATCTGTCGATCCTGACGCAGCTGTTCCTGCGGCTCATCAAGATGATCATCGCGCCGCTCGTCTTCTCGACATTGGTGGTCGGCATCGCGCACATGGGCGACACGTCCGCGCTGGGTCGCGTGGGGCTGCGCGCGCTGACCTGGTTCATCGGCGCCAGCCTCGTCTCGCTGCTGCTCGGGCTGGTGCTGGTCAACCTCATCCAGCCGGGGATCGGCCTTGCGTTGCCGCTGCCGCCCGTCACCGCCACGGCGGGGGTCAACCGCGCCGCGTTCGACGCCGCCAAGTTCGTCGCGCACATCGTCCCGCAATCGATGATCGCCGCCATGGCGGAAAACGAGATACTGGAGATCGTCGTCTTCTCCGTCTTCGTCGGCGTCGCGATCACCGCGGTGGGCGAAAGCGCCCAGCCGCTGGTGCGCGGTGCCGAGGCGCTCGTCGCGGTGATGCTGCAGATCACCGACTATGTCATGCGCGTCGCGCCCGTCGCGGTTTTCGCGGCCGTCGCCGCGACGCTGGCGGAGCGCGGCCCAGGCGTGCTGCGCGATCTCGCCTGGTTCATGGGCGGCTTCTATCTCGGGCTGGCGCTATTGTGGATGGTGCTGATCGCGGCCGGTTTCGCCGTCGTCGGCCCGCGCATCCTGCAACTCGTGCGCTACATCCGAGAGCCGCTGATCCTCGCCTTCACCACCGCCTCGTCGGAGGCGGCGCTGCCGCGCACGCTGGAGGCGCTGGACCGGTTCGGCGTGCCGCCGCGGATCGCCAGCTTCGTGCTGCCGCTGGGCTATTCGTTCAACCTCGACGGGTCGATGATGTACATGACGTTCGCGTCGCTGTTCATCGCACAGGCCTATGGCATCCACCTGCCGCTGGGCGAGCAGGTCGCGATGCTGCTGGTGCTGATGGTGACGTCCAAGGGGATCGCGGGGGTGCCGCGCGCCAGCCTTGTCGTGATCGCGGCCACCCTGTCGCAGTTCAACATTCCGGAGGCCGGGCTGCTGCTGATCCTGGCGGTGGATCATTTCCTCGACATGGGCCGGTCCGCCACCAACGTCATCGGCAACGCGGTCGCGGCCAGCGTCGTCGCGCGCTGGGAAGGGCAGCTCGACCGGCCGGAGCCGATGGAGATCATCGCGGCACGCTCGCCGTCCGGACACGCGGCGGCGGCGGAGACCAGCTTCGCGCAGATGTCGGCCCCGCCGGAACCGCGCCCTCAAGCGAAGCGATAGGGGCCACCCCGCTCAAGCGCCCGCCGATAGGCAGGACGGGCGTGGATCCTGTCCAGCCAGGCGACCGTGTGCGGACGCGATCCGTCCAGCCCGCCGCGACTTCGCGCCGCCTCCAGCGGAAAGCTCATCATGATGTCCGCGCCCGTCATCGCGTCGCCCGCGAACCACGGCCGCTCCGCAAGCTCGGCCTCGATGAAGTCGAGGTGGACGTCGACCATCGGCTGTATCCTGCGCGCGGCGATCCCGCCCATGATGGGGATGCGACCCAGCACCAGCAGGATCAGCAGCGGCGGCATCACCGATCCTTCCGCGTAATGGATGTAGAAGCGATAGCGCAGCATCGCCTCGCGATGCGTCGGAGCGCCGAGCCGGCCATCCGCCTTTTGCGCCAGATATTCGACGATCGCACCCGTCTCCGCGATCGTGCAGCTTCGCTCGCCGGCGCTGCCATCGACGATCACGGGAGACTTGCCGAGCGGATGGACGCGCTTCAACTCGGGCGGCGCGAGCATCGTGCCCTTGTTCCGCTCGTACCGCTTCACCTCATAGGGAAGATCGAGCTCCTCCAGCATCCACAACACGCGCTGGGATCGGGAGTTTTCGAGGTGGTGGACGGTGATCGTCATGCCGCTCTCCCCAACCATCCGCGCTCACACAGCCCGCGCCGACCACAGCCACGCCATCGCCGGGAAGTCGACGCCATCCGGACGGGCACGTCGCTCGACCGCCATCCGCAACCGGACAGTCGCGGCGTCTGCATCGCCTGGCGGCAATGCCCGCAGCAGCGACGCCACGGGTCCGATCCGCTTGAAGAAGTCGAGCGCGTCGACGACGGGATTGTTCCCCGCGCCCGCGCGGTACGCGAACTCGACCGCCTCGGGCGGCTCCGCCCGCCACCCCGCACGGTCGAGCACGCCGGCGACGAACCCGGGATCGGAGAAACCGAACGGCCCCGGCGCATAGCCGCCGGGTCGAGCGGGCGGGCCGCCCGCCACCGCCGCCATCGTCTCGCTCGCCCAGCCGTTGCGCGCGACGTCGCCGAAGCAGGAGAAGACCAGCCATGTCCTGAGCGACGCCGATGCCCGCAGCGCCCTTAGACCGGCGACGGGATCGGCGAAGAACAAGACGCCATGGTGCGAGACGATCAGGTCGACTGGCCTGACCTCCCCGACGACCTCCTCGACCAACCCCGACCGGAACGCAAGATTGGGCAGCCCGGAGGCCCGCCCGCGCGCCACCGCCACCAGCGCCGGTGACAGGTCGATCCCGATGACCGACAGGCCGGGCCGCGCTGCCGCTAGGGCAAGTGCGGTGCCGCCCGCTCCACTGCCGACATCGACCGCGATGCCCGCCCCGGGCGCCCGCGCAAGGATCGCGGCGTTCAGATGGGGGACGAGACCGGCGAAGCTGCGATCGGTCCGCCGCCACTCCGACGCCCAGACATCACCGACCGATCCGATCCAGCCGTCCCGATCCATCGCTGACTTCCTTCAGCCGATCACGCGCGGTCGAGTGAGACCGGCGCGCCGCCGAAGTCTACGAAGATCGCTGCACCGCGGACTGTTCGCCCCCCAACCCCGGTGAAAAGACCCTATATGTCGTCCTCGGCGTCCGGGCCGACCATCAGCGCGTCGCTCACCTTCTCCATGCGCTGGCGGATCGCCTTTTCCAGCCGGTCCGCCATGTCGGCGTTGTCGCGCAGGAACGTCTTGGCGTTCTCGCGGCCCTGGCCGATCCGCACGCTGTCGTAGCTGAACCACGAACCCGACTTCTCGACGAGACCAGCCTTCACGCCCAGGTCGAGGATCTCGCCGATCTTGGAGATGCCCTCGCCGTACATGATGTCGAACTCGACCTGCTTGAACGGCGGCGCGACCTTGTTCTTCACCACCTTGACGCGGGTTGCGTTGCCGACGATGTCTTCCTTGTCCTTGATCTGACCGGTGCGGCGGATGTCGAGGCGAACGCTGGCGTAGAACTTCAGCGCGTTGCCACCCGTCGTCGTCTCCGGATTGCCGTACATCACGCCGATCTTCATGCGCAGCTGATTGATGAAGATGACCATGCAACGCGACCGGCTGATCGATCCGGTCAGCTTGCGCAGCGACTGCGACATCAGGCGAGCCTGCAGGCCGACATGGCTGTCGCCCATCTCGCCCTCGATCTCCGCGCGCGGTACCAGTGCGGCGACCGAGTCGATCACCAGCACGTCGATCGCATTGGAGCGCACGAGCGTGTCGACGATCTCCAACGCCTGCTCGCCCGTGTCGGGCTGCGAGACGATCAGCTCGTCGATATTGACGCCCAGCTTCTTGGCGTAGATCGGGTCGAGCGCATGTTCGGCGTCCACGAAGGCGGCGGTGCCCCCGCCCTTCTGCGCCTCGGCGATGACGTGGAGCGCCAATGTCGTCTTGCCCGACGATTCGGGGCCATACACCTCGATCACCCGGCCGCGCGGCAGCCCGCCGACGCCGAGCGCGATGTCCAGCCCCAGCGAGCCTGTGGAGATGGTCTCGACCTCCATCGACTGTTTGGATCCCAGCTTCATCGCCGAGCCCTTGCCGAATGCACGGTCGATCTGCGCCAGCGCGGCGTCGAGCGCCTTCTGACGGTCCGTGCTTGCGGTCGCGTTCGCCATGCCCGTATCGATCACCTTCAGATTGGCAGCCATCAGCCGGTCCCCATGCTAGTGCAGGCGCGCGAGCCGTTCAACGCGTCTTGACACCATGTATTGGCTTTGTTCTACCAGAACAAGAGTAGAACATCGTCATTCGGATCGAAACGACGCCGTCCTGACCGGTGCGGATCATGCCAGCGACGTCTCCAGCATCCACCAGCCCGGCCGCTCGCGGGCCAGCGCGATCGCCGCCGCGTGGCGCATCGCGGCGCTGTCGAACAGCGCGAAGCAGGTCGCGCCCGATCCGGACATCCGCACGAAGGCGACGCCCGGTGCGTCTTGCAGCCATGCCAGCACCTCCGCGACCGCCGGCGCCAGCATGGTGGCGGACGCGGCCAGATCGTTGCGACCGGCGCGGGCGCGCTCCATCACACTTCCCCCGGCGATGATCGGGCCGCGGTCGACGCCGTCCCATCCGGCGAATACCGATGCGGTCGACACCGCGACGCGCGGGTTCACCAGCAGCGCCGGCACGCCGCCCAGCGGTTCCAGCACGGTCAGATCGTCGCCTCGCCCGGTGCCGAGCGCGGTCCGGCCGAGCAGGCAGGGAGGTACGTCGGCGCCCAGACTCGCGGCGCATCGCATCAGCAATTCGCTGTCGAGCGGTACCCCGTGAAGACGCGCGAGCGCGCGCAGCGTCGCTGCGGCGTCGGCCGATCCGCCGCCGATGCCCGACGCGATCGGCAGCCTCTTCTCCAGGATCACCGCCTGATGGCCATGCACCTGGAACGCCCCTCGGAACGCGGCGACTGCACGGCTCACGAGATTGTCGCTGCCGGCGTTCAGGTCGGCCGAGAACGGCCCCGTGATCGTCAGACTGGGTGCAGCCGCCCTCGAAAGCGTTATCTCGTCGCCGTCCTGCGCGAATGCGAACAGCGTCTCAAGCTCGTGATAGCCGTCGGCGCGGCGACGGCGGACGTGGAGCGCCAGGTTGAGCTTGGCTGGCGCCGACTCCACGATCGTTCCGTCGTCGAGCATCAGTCCATCTTCCCCGCATCGGGGCCACGATCGATCCGCACCCGCAGTCGCGCCACCGCCTCCGGCGGGGCCACCACCGCCGATGCCGCCCAGGCGTAGCGCGCCTCGTACCGGCGGCCGACGGTCCAATAGGCGTCGCCGAGGTGCTCCGCGATCACCGCGTTGGCCGGCTCGCCGACGGCGGCGCGTTCGAGCAGGGGCAGCGCGCGCGCGACGTCGCCCCGTTTGAACCACGCCCAGGCCAGCGAGTCCTCGATCGAGGGATCGTTCGGCTTCAGCCGCGCCGCCTTCTCCAGCAGCGCCTCCGAGGTCGCCGGGTCCTCGCCATGCTCGATCCGGGCATAGCCCAGATAGTTGAGCGCCAGCGGCTCGTCGGGTCCCAGCGCCACCGCTTTCTCCAGCGCCGCGCGCGCCGCCGGCCAGTGTCCGCCGTCATCGAGCGCCCCGGCATATTGCAGCCAGGCATCCCACTGGCCGGGGCTCGCCTGCACCACGCGCGCATATTGCGCCGCCGCCTCGTCCGGGCGGCGCATCTCCGCCAGCGCCGCGCCATAACGCTGGATGTCATAGGGACTGGCATCGCGTCGGCCGGCAAGCGCGGCGGCGGCGGCGAGGGTCGCGGCCGTGTCTCCCGCCCCCGCCAGCACGTCCACCCGCACCGTCCGCCCGACCCCGGCGAAGGGTCCGCGCGCTTCCGCAGGTC
>NZ_CAHJWW010000025.1 GCF_903643035.1 Sphingomonas bacterium
CGGTCTCCTGCTCCAACACGACCGCGAGCAGGTAGAGGCTGTCGCGGAACGTGCCCGGCACCGTCTCGCCGTTCAGGGGTCGGTTCCGGCTGGGGGCGGAATGACACTCTAAGCGCTGACGTCCTCGGGCCAGAGATATTCACCGGTGAGGAGGATATGCGCCCATCCGAGCGGTGAGATATGGGCGAGAAGGTGGTCGGGCGTATCGAGCCCTTCGCGGCGTCGGGCTTCGACGGCATGGCCGAGATGCAGGGTGTTCCAGTAGACGATGATGGCGGTAAGCAGATTGAGGCCGGAGATACGGTAATGCTGGCCCTCGGTGGTGCGGTCGCGGATCTCGCCCTGACGGCCGATGCGCAGGGCATTCTTGAGCGCGTGGTGCGCCTCGCCCTTATTGAGGCCGACCTGCGCACGGCGCTGCATGCCGGCGTCGAGGATCCATTCGATGATGAACAGCGTCCGCTCGATCCGGCCGACCTCGCGCAGCGCGGCAGCCAGATCGTTCTGGCGCGGATAGGCGGCGAGCTTGCGCAGGATGCGGCTCGGCGCGACCTGCCCCGCGCTCATGGTGGCGGCGCAGCGAAACAGGTCGGGCCAGTTGGAGACGATCAGCGCCTCGCGCGCCTTGCCGCCTACCAACGGCCGTAGCTCGCTCGGCGTGGCGGCGGGATCGAACACGTAGATCCGTTTGGACGGCAGATCGCGGATGCGTAGAACGAGGCGGTATCCAAGCATGGCGCTGATTCCGAACAGATGATCGGTGAACCCGCCGGTGTCGGCGTACTGCTCCTCGATCCGTCGCCCGGCCTCGTTCATCGTCAGCCCGTCAAGCAGATAGGGGGCCTCGCTGACGGTTGCGGGGATGGTCCGCGATGCGAACGGCGCGAAGCGGTCGTTGACGTGAGTATAAGCCTTGATGCCGGGGTCGTTGCCGTAGCGGGCATTGACCGTGTTCATCGCCTCGCCCTGCCGCGCGGCGGGGTAGAACTGGCCATCGGCCGAAGCAGTGGTGCCCACGCCCCAGACCCGCGCCATCGGCAGCGCGCCTTGCGCGGCGACCACGTTGGCCAGCGCCTGGTCGATCGCCGCGCTTTCGACATGCCAGCGTGCGAGACGGGAGAGCTGCCAGTAATCATGGGTGTTGGACGCCTCGGCCATCTTGCGCAGGCCCAGGTTCAATCCCTCGGCGAGCAGGACGTTGAGCAGGCCGATCCGGTCGCCACACGGAACACCGGTGCGCAGATGGGTGAAGGCGTCGGTGAACTCCAGCGCGGCGTCCACTTCGAGCAGCAGGTCGGTGATGCGGATGGGCGGCAGGCGACGGTAAAGGTCCAGCACCAGGTCATCGATCCCGTCCGGCGCATCGGCGGCCAGGCGATCGATGCGCAGCGTCCCGTCCTCGATGCTGCCTTTCGGGATCGTACCGTTGCGCGCGGCGCGACCGAGCCGGGCGAGGCCATCGGCGAGACGGCCCTTGCGGTCCGCGAGCCAGACATGCGGATCGGACGGTACGGCCAGCTTCGCAGCATGCGCGACTTCCATCGATACGAGGACGTTGCGAAGGTCACCGTACCGGTGCGAGCGGTCGAGCCAGATGTCACCCGAGCGCAGCGCGTCGCGCAGATGGAACATGACCGCGACTTCCCGGAGGCGTGCATCATCGTCGCCCTTCGCCCGCAATTGACGCCGCCATTTGGAATGTGGGCGCAGGAAATCGTCGGTCGCCGGGAGCGCGTCTTTGGTGGCGATGGCGATCACTGCGTCCAGCAAGGGTCGCGCGACCGACGCGGCTTGGAGATGGAGGCAGCGCAGCATACGCGGGGCATAGCGACGGAAGCGGTGATACCCCTGATCGACATGCGCCAGCGGATCATCGCCAAGCGTGTCCGTCAGAACCCTGGCCGTCGCGACGAGGCGGGTGAGATGGTCCCATCCCGCCGCACGCGCGACCGCATCCTCCAGCGACACGCCGTCTCCATGAGCTTCGAGCAGCAACTGGCCGAGTGCGGCGAACCCGTCCAACGTCGCTGTAACCCCACCTCTGGTTTCCGCCGCGCGTGCGTCATGCAGCTGTTTCGCCTCGCGCCAGGTGCGCCCGACGATCCGGTCATGCGTCTCGATCACCGCATCGGCGGTCGCGGTCGCCCACTCGATGATGCAGACCGCGAGGATGGCGCGACGCCGGTCGGCACCGAGATCGCGCAGGCCATCGGCGAAATAGCGTTCGCCCTGTCGGCGCAACCGGGCGATACGATGCGGCGGGACGCCGACGAGGAGACCGGCATCGAGATTCATCGCGCGCAGGAACTCTAACCGGTCGAGCAGTCGGTTCGCCGCGGCCGAATTATTGCCCGGCTCGATCCGGCGCAGCCATATGAAGCGGCTGATTGTCCCCGGCAGCATCTCGGTCGTCAGCCGGTCGAGCCGGGTGTAGGCGGCCGGATCAATGCGCGTGGCGATGCGCTTCTCGATGCGACGTTCGGCTGCGACGAGCGCATCCGCGCACAGGCGCTCGATCGTCGTGATCGCCGGCAGAATGGTCATGGTATTGCGGCAGCGGGTGATGAAGCGCCGGGCAAGGTCATCGTTCGAGCGCGCCTGCTCGGCTTCGGCGAACAGCCAGTCACGGAAAGCCCGGGCCGGCGCGCCCTGCCCGGGGAACGTCCTGTACCCGTAGATGGAGCGCAGCACCTCCATATGCTGCTGGCGGGTCTGGCGCCGGACGGCGTAGCGAACGAGCGCGTCACCGGCGATACCGAGTTGGGCGCCAAGGAAGGCCGACACTGCGAGCGGGATCACCTCGCCCGGGACCAGCATCCGTCCTGGATAGCGCAGCGCACAGAGTTGGAGTGCGAAGCCGATCCGGTTCTCTGGCCGGCGTCGTCGATCGATGTGGATCAGGTCGTCATCGGCCAGGATGTAATGCCGCAGCAGCGATGCCTCGTCAGTCGGGAGGTCGAGCAGCAGCGACCGTTGCCGCGCGCTCAGAATATGGCGTCTCGGCATGCGGCAGTGTCCCTGTTGAACAGAAGTCTGTTTTGGACAACACTGACCCTGCGCAAATCAAGGGTTTTCGAGGTCTGATTTCAGGAAGGTTCAATTGGGACAACGCGCCGCCATTTACGCCCGCGTCTCGACCGCCGACCAGTCGTGCGAGCGGCAGTTGCGCGGCCTTGCCGGCTTCGCGGAGCGTGGCGGCTATGAGGTGGTCGAGGTTTTCCGCGAAACCGCCTCGGGCATGAAGGCCAACCGCTCGGCGCGGGCCGAGGTGATGAAGCTGGCGCAGGCACGCCACATCGATGCGATCCTCGTTACCGAACTCAGCCGCTGGGGACGTTCGACCCAAGACCTGCTCGATACGCTGAACCGGCTGTCGGGCTGGCGCGTGTCGGTCGTCGCGATGAGTGGCATGACGTTCGAGGTCCATACGCCGCACGGGCGGATGATGGCGACGATGCTCGCCGGTATCGCGCAGTTCGAGCGTGACATGCTGAGCGAGCGGGTTCGGTCCGGCCTCGCCGCTGCGCGAGCGCGGGGACGTAAGCTTGGGCGGCAGACCGGTGACCGCCCCAAATCCGACCGGCTCGCCCCCAGGGTGTTGGCACTCGTGGCCGAAGGCCGCAGCTATCGCTGGATCGCACGCGACCTGTGCCTCAGCAAGAACACCGTCGCCGCGATCGTCGGACGGGCACGGGTGGATGCGGCGCCGGTCGAGGAAGCGGCATGACCGGGCTCCCCGGAAGATTCCCGCCGGACTCACGGCGCAAGGCGCGGTTCCGTGAGATCGCGCGCGCGATCGTCGCCAAGGACCGCTCCGATCGGAAGTACGGCCTTACCGTCGATACCGCCGGTGCCATCGCCCAGGCGCTGGAGCGCGCATATCGGGACGGCGTGCGAGCTGGTCCCGCAGCGTCGACCCCGTTGCCGGAACAGTCCGATACCGGCCCGGTCGAATGGGCGCTGATCCCGCCGCGACCCCGTGAAGGCTTCTGGAGTATATGCTTGTCTATTCTGGGCGGTGATGACAGCCAGTCGCGCGACGGCCATCTGGCACCTGCGATCACCGAACGCGGCACGCCGGGCTGGGCCATCGTCACAGAAGGTCGCAGCCCTGACAGGGTGATCGGTGATGCCGTTCTTCGGCTACCGCTTCGCGCCGCGCTTACGCGATATCAAGGAACGCCGCTTGCATCTGCTGCCCGGTCAGGAAGCTGGGTTGT
Organism: Sphingomonas bacterium; assembly: GCF_903643035.1. Lineage (GTDB taxonomy): Bacteria > Pseudomonadota > Alphaproteobacteria > Sphingomonadales > Sphingomonadaceae > Sphingomonas. The sequence goes on from NZ_CAHJWW010000025.1 coordinate 4,221, forward strand.
TGCTCGCCGGCATGGTCGGCGATCCGATCGCGCACGACCATGCAGCCGCGCATTGGGACGAACTGCTGCGGCTTGCCACCTCGATCCGGACCGGGACCGTCACCGCCTCTGCGATGCTGCGCAAGCTGTCCGCCTATCGGCGCCAGAACGGTTTGGCACTGGCATTGCGCGAGGTCGGGCGGCTCGAACGCTCCATCTTCATGCTCGACTGGTTGCAGGACATCGATCTGCGCAGGCGAACCCAGGCCGGGCTGAACAAGGGCGAGGCGCGCAACGCCCTTGCCCGCGCATTGTTCTTCAACCAGCTCGGCGAGTTGCGCGACCGCCGGTTCGAGAACCAGTCCTACCGCGCCTCCGGCCTCAACCTGCTGGTCGCCGCGATCATCCTGTGGAATACCCGCTATCTCGAACAGGCATTGGCCGACATGGGTACGCCGGACGACGTTGCCCGCCATATCGCACCGCTGGGCTGGGAGCATATCGCGCTTACCGGCGACTATAGCTGGGAGCGGGACGATCGGCCGGGGCCGGATCAGCTCCGTCAACTCCGCATTTTGCCGTCGTTCCTCGCAGCATGAAGCCCTTTGCATGACCGACGGGCCCCATTGCGAACGTTCAGTTAATATGAAATCCTCCAGCCATGATGACTAGTACCGGAGGATGTCAGTGCGGAGCGGTCCGCTTCCGGGTTGAGGGTGACCTAGAAGAAGCCTCCATCTGCCATTGTCGAATGTGCCAGAAGGCAACTGGCGGACTATTCGGACCTTACGTCGGAGCGCCCTTCAATGCAGTGACTTGGACTCGGGGTCAGGTCAGTTATTTTCAGAGTTCAAATAAGGTGCGCCGTGGGTTTTGCCGCGATTGTGGCACACCCCTCACCTTTGAGTACGGTGAGGGAAACATCAGTTTCGCGCTTGGCGCCATGGACAGACCGCACTCAATCAATTTTAGCGAGCAGCTTGCTTCGCCTGAGCGCATCACTGACTTTAAGGTATTGGCAAATTTGCCGGAACACCCAACAGATGAGCCACGAGCGGCCGCTCATCTGGCAGGAATTATATCGTTCCAGCACCCTGATTTTGATACCACCGACTGGCCGCCGAGGACGTAGACCAAGGGCGATTATTATCCCGAAAGCAGACTTAACGCTCGCGGCGTTGTATATCTCGCACATGGCGTCCCAATCACCCTGTCTTTCGCCGATCGAACTCACAGGGGCCGACGCCCCAGACGTTGCGAGCCTATATAGCCGGTGCCCACGTTGGCGGATGCTCACGAGCTTTTCACCGACGTGCCGCCTGAAAAGGATGCCCGCGATCAAACCGTCCTAGGTTGGAAGGAAGCAGACGACCTATATGCAATAGCGGCAATCCTTCGCGATTATCCCCATGATGGCGCATGATATCTCGGCTTCATGATCGTCGATGCTGTTCAGCGGGGTCGAGATGTTGGCCGGTCGATTTACTTGAAAGTCGAGGACTGGGCCGCTGCGAGAGGTGCTACAGAAATCCGGTTGGCAGTCCTCGAAGCGAACGAAGCGGGCGAACGCTTCTGGCGTTCCCTCGGCTTCTCCGAGGTTCGGCGCGTTGGACCCGACACCTTCAAAATGCGAAGGCACCGCCGCATCGAACTGAACCGTCATCTTAACGGCGGCTTTGCCTATTACGGCACCCAATAGCTGCCTGATCGTCCTCCACGACAGCCTGCTGTTCGCCGTTCGTTCGATCCTAGCGTACGTAAAGCTCACTTTCGTGCAGTGACCCCCACTAGCACGCGAGCGTCCGCGCCGGGGCCGATCATCGCGGCGTCTTCAGCGCGTCGATCACCGCCGCGATCACCCCGGCATCGGCGCCCTGCGCGATCTTCACCGCCACCCCGTCGATCTCCAGCTCGACCGCGGCTGCCTGACGGGCACGCTGCACCCGCTTCTTCTTGAACGCGGGCTTCGTCACCACGACCGGCTCAGACGCAATCACCGCCGGCACGAACCTCGGCTCGGGCACGGTAGCCTGCACCGCTTCCGCCGCGTAGCGCAGCTCGCGGCGCCAGGTGAACAGCTGCGACGGTCGCAGATCGTGCCGACGCGCCAGCTCGCTGATGTTGGCGCAACCATCCATCTGCGCGACCAGCGCCAGCTTCTCGTCCACCGCAAAGCTGCGGCGCCGGCCCACACCGGTCAGGATCTCGAACCGTCGGATCGGCTCCGGGTTAGCCCCGTGCCTTGACCCCGGCATAGCTCCAAGCGGCGTGTCCTCTTCCATCAGCATGGACTCGCAGCCGCTCCTCACCCCCGCAAGGTTGAGCCGGCACACCGCTTACGGCCTTGCAGGTCTGGATGACGGTGTAGATCGCGGCGGCACGCTCGCCACCAGCTCTTGAGCCGGCGAACAGCCAGTTGCAGCGCCCGACCGCGATGTTGCGCAGCGCACGCTCGGCGATGTTGTTGTCGATCTCGAGCCGGCCATCGTCAAGGAAGCGGCAGAGCGCTGGCCAACGCTTGGTGCCATAGGCGATGGCCCTGGCCATGCCGGACTTGGGCGACAGGCGGCGCAGGGCAGCATCGAGCACATCGCGCAAGGCGGCGACCAGCGGCCTGGTTCGGACAGCACCGCTGAGTGACCGCATATGATGGGGTGGACGCCCCCCGACGGCATCGATGTGCCAGAGTAGAGGTGTTGATCACCACTGAGGGAGGCGTCCGTGTCGGAAGTTACCACAATTGGTCTGGATATCGCCAAGCATGTTTTTCACGCTCACGGAGCGGATGCGGCGGGGCGTGCCGTGTTTAGCCGTCGGCTCACGCGCGGCAAGCTGCTCGACTTCTTCGCTGCCCACCCGCGGTGCCTGCCCGGCAACAAGCTGCGTCGCATCGTCACGCCATGTTGACGTTCGGCTTCTCCACCCTGATCGACTTTTTAAGCTGGATCGCCGCTTTTGCCATCGGCTTGAAGGTCACAGCGACATTGTTCGTGCTGATCGTGAACAAGGACATGCGCGATCAACCCGGATGGAGATCGGCCTTGTGGTGGGTGACCAAGATAACCCCGATCGTCGCGGTCTCCTGTCTCATCTGCGTTGCCCTGCTCCAACGCGATACAGGGTTGGTCTGGTTCTACTGTGCTGCGGGGCTATTCGTTGTCGTCGCGGTGCCGCTGAAGATCCGGCAGCGGCGAAACCGCATCGCAGCACGACTGGCCCATGAACGGCTGGCTCAACCATAAATTCAGACGGCGTGCTTCGCGCCCCACCCTTAGAGTGTCATTCTGCCCTCAGCCGGAACCGACCCCTGATAGGGGTCCGCGGGGGTGGCGGTCTGCTGCTTGCCCATTTTCTTCTCCTCCGATCCGCGCAGCGGGTCGCGTGCGCGCGACCCCTGCCGCCACGGCGAGGGGCGGGGAGAGAGGGGGCAAGGGTTCAAGCTGGCGGGGGTGGTGCGGGCGCAACGCAGTGAGCCACGGCCCCGGCAGCGGCCCTTGCTGGGAGAGAGGGGCAGCGCCCCTCTCTTCCTCACGCAAAGCATGATTACGGCGCGCGACGGCTTTGCCAGCGCTCAGCTCGCACACCGGCCAACGGCCGCTTCATCCCAAGCGCCAGCGCCAGCGCGAGCGATCGTCACCCGCAAGGGTCGAGACGCGCTCGCGCGGCTCGGTCGGAGCGCAGCGGAGATAGAGCGCGGTCCCGATGGGACGCGCTCGCTACCGGCCAGCCTCGCCATTTCGGACGTTTTTAAATAGGCTGATCAACCACGCTTCAACGCGGGAGGTAGAAACTTGTCGATCTCGCCGGGATTGAAGGTGTAATCCTCAAGCCGCTGCAAGCCCTTCTGAGCGAGCCCGTATGCCTTTGGGGTAGTACCCGGAGCTGACTTATAGATAGCGGCAAGGGCGTTTTGGAGATTGTCGCGCTTCTCCCGAGCAGCTTCCTCAATAATTGCCCCACTCGCAAGATCAGTTAGTAATGACAGGTAAGACTCTCGGATAGCCCATATATCAGCAGCAGTGTCACGATGTTTCTGCGCCGCCGCTCCTGGGTCAAACCCCTTCATGTAACCTGAAACGAATAGAGTAATAAGCGCCACGAAGGCCGTTACCGCTTTCAAGCCGATATTGTCGGTGAACAACACGGCGAGCGTTCCCGATGTGGTGATCGCCGATAATGCGATCTGCAAAATCTTGAATCGCCTCAGCGTTCCAGCGCAAATATCACCCTGTTTCTCGTGAGTCTTGTGCGAATATACTACACGCGCGAAGCACTCTCGCACCTGCCCTTCGAGCGTAGCCGCCGCTTCGGTCTCAGGGATAGGTTGGGCCAAAAATCTCTCTCCACTTGTTGCGGGCGGTTGTAGGCCGACCATTCGACTCGTGCTCAATGGCACTTAGGGCGTCCTTGTATGACGCGCCTGCCTGAGTCTGAAAGTTGCCCTTCTTGAAAACGTAAGAGCCGCTCCCCGGCGCTCGCCAATAGGTCTGACTCGTGTCGATCTGCGAAAGATACAGTAGGAAGTCGCGCACTAGATAATCGTGGTAGAGATACGACTTATCGCGGTGCGCCCAATCAGCGATAAATTGATAGGCAAGCGTGTCTATTAACATTCCGCTCATCGGAACGCTGTGCCGATCGCGCCATATACGCGCCATTCGGCACACGGCCTTTAGATTGCCGTTTGCAGTGTTCTTGTCCCTAGTAGAGAAGGCCGTCATTTCGCCGCGCGGGTCACACGTTTTCCAGGTTCCACCCGAGTTGGAATCGGCAAACGTGTATGTATTACTCGTATTTACAAAAACCGGCAAAAACTCGAACCTGATACCGTCGTCAAAGTTGACCGCGATAATCTGGCCGTCCGCACCGACGTATGAAGTCGAATAGGTGCGTCCGATTGATTGCTTAACCTCCTGCAACAACGCGGACTGGCCGTTTGTCTGGTAAGCGTTGTACTTCTGATACACTGAGCTTGGCAGCTCGAAAGCCACGTCCAAGTCGCTGACGCCATTCGCTGCGGTGTCGCGTCCATAGGAGCCGACGTACAGGCTATGCGCCGTCTCTGACTCCGTATTCCAGAAGTCCTTGTTCAACTGCTTGGTGATCCGCTTATAGCGGTAGGAGATTGTTCCGACCGTGGCTGCGGGAATCAAGTAGTTGGCCCGGAAGGCTCGAAAATTGTCGGCGACGCTCATTGCGTGATGGTGCCATATCGCGGGCCGCTGGGCCAGAACGAATGTAGAACCTGACAGCGATTATCCATGCTCTATGTCGTGCCCCCTACACGTTGCGACCGTTCACACTCATGCCCGCGCCGCCTCGGCTGCGATATGTCCGGCGAACGTCGCGACGAACGTCTTGAGACTGGTCAGCTCCGACATATGGCCGAACTCACCCGTCGTCACGGCCTGGCGCGGGGACGCGAGAACGGCCGCCGCGCCGTAGAGCTGTTCCTGAACAAGGCGCTGACAAAGCACGTCATAGCGTTTGAGATAGGACGCACCCTGAAAGGCCTCCAACACCGGAAAGTGAGGCGAACGGTCCGTCACGGGTCGCCGGGACTCTGGGGCGTCCTCCACCATCATAAGCCACCCGACGAACGGCCGGGGCTGCTGCCCGAAAGCACCTTCCCGGTATGCCGTCCAAAGATCGTGCGCGGTGCCGATCGCCTCCTCGGTGCGGTTGTTGAAGTTATTGCCGAACGACGGGCCTACTTGGCTTTTCAGCTCGATCGCGGCGACTAAGTGGCCGCGATGGATCACCAGCACGTCCCATAGCTTCGTCGGCCGGAAGTAGCCCGGCAACGTCAACACCGCGCGGCTCTGGTGAACATCGGCCCCTTTCAGCCCGTTCGCCTCCACAAGGTCGATTAGCAGGGCAAGGAACCCGTCCATGTTCTTGCCCGAGGTCACGCCAGCGCGCTCGCCCTGGTCGGCCTTGCCCGCCTCGATCTGCGCCTGGCGGGCCTTCTCGCGGTTGCCCCAGAACGCCATCGTGGCCTCGTGGGCCTTCCGTTCGTAATCCGCTAGATCAAGCGCCATGCTACTCGCCGTTGCCCCCCAATGCCGCCCGTTCGACCTCTGACAAGCCATAGAGCTTGAACACGGCGCGATTGCACGCTGCTAGGTCCATCCGCTCGGCCGCGTCGATCAATTCGCGCTGTAAGGTCGGCGTCACCTTGACCCACTCGGGAAGCCGGATGCGCCGTAAGTATTGCGCCTGGAAGCGGAGATAACCGCCACGCATTCGCGTCGAGTAGATCGCGACGAACAGGCGGGCGATGCCGGATAGCAGCACGGCTTGGAGCGCCCGCACGTTCCAGCTCTCCGACGTGATGAAATAGAGATTATGATGGGGGTAGAGCTTGCCGCCCTCGTAAACGACGTGCGCCTCGCCCTTGATGTCGGGAATGAGCAGCTTCGGTTTGCCCGCGATGGCGGGGTAGATGCGGTCGATCGTGCGGTACCAGTTGGCCGGAGCCTTTTGCGCGACATGCCGACGCGCGATCTGAGCGCGGTGGGATTCCAGGTAGCACCGGAGCTTTGGGAACTTCGCCAGCTCGACCAAACGGCCGTCGTCGCCAAACGGGTTGATGACGCCTAGCCCGCGCCATTCCACCTCACCGCCCTCTATGTCGCGGGTCATCACAAGCGGGAGCTTGCGGCTCGGCTCCACGTCCAGCGCGTCATAGCGGCCGATAAACGCCTTATCGGCCCCGGTCGCGACGCCGATACCGACCTTGCACCCGGCCTCCTCGATTGCCGGAAACTCGGCCTCTAGCCGTCGCACAAGCGCGAGCTGGTCGGACGACTCCAGTATCCAAGGGTCTGCGCCGCTCGCCACGCCACGCAGCTCGCGAACACCGGTCGCGGGGTCCGGCTCGTGGTCCGCCCTAAGCCGGGATGCCAGCGCGGCAAGCGTTCCGCTGTCGATCGCGGGACGATGTGCGATGCGGGTCGCGGTGCCTGCGTCGCGCGCGATGATAGTGATGGCGGGATAGGCGACAACATCGGCGTGAAAGGCCGGGGTGTTCACCATGTCGACATAGGTTTTCAGGTGGAAGCCGCCCGCCACCAATGCGCGAAGCGGCCCGCCATAGCGGTTCTTCATCCACCGATCGGAGCAGATGAACCCGCACTGCCCGCCCTCGGCCAAGAGGCTCAACGATCGCTCGATGAAGGGGACGTATATGTCGGCGCGGTCGTAGATCGTCCGGTAGCGCGCGCGATACTCGGCCATAAGCGCGTCCGGTATCAGCTCCTGGCGAACATAGGGCGGGTTGCCGACCACCATGTCAAAGCGGCCGTCCAGCTCGCTCAACAGAAAGTCGCCTTGAACTAGCCACCGCTCGGCCAAAGCCTCGGCCGCGCGGTCGGGGATACCCTCGTCAACAAGGCGGTCGATCACGCCCACGGCGGTCCGCGCGATTGACGCGCGATGCAGCTCAACGGCGCGCACGGCGTTTCCGAGCGCCGCGACGGGCTCGGGACGGTCTGCGACGCGCCATGCCGCTAGAAGACGGTCGATCGCCGGCAACAGGAAATCCCCGTGGCCGCATGAGGGCTCTAGTAGGCGTAAACGGTGAAGCGGCCGATCGGCCGTGTAGCCGGACAGGTCTAGGATGAAGTCCACAACCTCGCGGCGCGTGAAGATCGCGCCGCGCTCCTCGATGCCGGCCCTCGCCATCGTGTTCACCGCGGCCGTGACGGGGCAGAACTCAGGGAATGACGGCTGGCGAAGCGCCGGTACCGCTGCTGCCGTCGCCATTAGATCAACCTCGCCTGGCGCTCGATCGGTCGGCTTCCGACCGGGATGACGTTCAAGCTGCCGGCCCGCTTCTTGGCCTGGGCGAGGTCATAAGCGAGCTGGTGCTGAAGCCACCCCTCGGCGTCGGTGTCGAACGCCCGTGCGAGCCGGAGCGCCATTTCCGGCGATATGCCGCAATGCCCGTTCACGAGGTTGTTCAACGCCTGACGGGTGACGCCTAACACGCGCGCGCCGTCTGCGACCGACAACCCGTGCGGGTCTAGGCACTGCCCGCGAACGAGCTGGCCGGGGTGAATGGGCTCAACTGCCATAGAACAAAGAATGACCATGCCTCGAGAGAGTCGTCAACCGACAAGTGGCTGTTGTCGTCATCCCTCGAGGCCTTGCTGCCAACGCCTGTGCGGGCTCACGGATTCCGATCGTCAAAAGCGTTGACCGGAACGATAGTGCGACTTGCAGCGTCGAAGGTGACGAGCACCGTTCCGCCAACCGGTCTGTAGGTTAGGAGCGCCTTCAAGTCTTCTTCACCAACGCGATCATTGATAATGTCGTTGATTAGGTCAATAAATGCGCTGATGCCGGTTTCGGCATCATCTACGCTTACTTCAGTTTGAATGAGAAACTTGAAATTGAGGTTGGGTAAGACCTCGCCAGTAACCGAGTAAGCGAGCGAATACCGGCGGGTCGGCTTCACTTTTCCAACACTGCCGAACACATTGACGTTCAATTTTGCAGCGCGCTTCCACAAAGCGGTCGCAGTTACCTTGAACGCAACATAAGCGTCTTTGCCAGCTTCCTGTAGCACGCCGTTGAAGAATCCTGCCGCAACGAACAAACCAATCGCGGTAGGAAGGTAAAGCTCAACACCGGCGTAGGGACCACCTGGCTGACGGATTACTACTAATTCTAGGCCTGGGCGGTCGAGCTGCGCGCGAACCTCAGACTCGATGTCGTCGGGCAATCCCTCCTGTAGCATCAGGAGGATATCGGGTCGTTCCATTTTGCCTATCTTCCTCGTCCACGGGTGTGGTCGCGGTCCTGGTCCTCACGCTCGCGGCCGCGCTGCCGCCGGATCGCCTCGCGCGCCTCCCACACCTTGCGCTCTGGGTCGGTTTCCAGCTGCTGGCCGTCCTTCTCCTGCGGCTTCGCCGATGCCGTTGTCACGCTGATCGAGCCTTAGCTGCTGATGCAGCTTCCCGCTCTCGGATACGCCGGATGGTCCTGGGCGATACGCGATACTCGCGCGCCAGCTCCTTGCCCGGCTCGCCAGCGTCCAGCCGCCCTTTGATCTTGGTGGCCGTCACGGCGTCGATCGCGCGCCTGCGGCCTAGCACCTGGCCGCGCGCCCTGGCCGCGCTCAAGCCGTTGTTCACGCGCTCGCGGGTGGTCTCGGCTTCCAGCTCGGCCCAAATTGCCGCGAACCCCATCATGGCGCGACCCATCGGGGTCGAGGTGTCGAACTGCTCGGCCAAGCTGCGAAGCGACGCGCCGCGCTCGCGGATGCGCTCGCCGATCGCGTAGAAGTCAGCAACGGAGCGGCTGATGCGGTCGAACCGGAACACCGTCACCGTGTCGCCCTGGTCCAGCCTGCCGACCAGCTCGGCAAGGGCCGGGCGCGCCTTGCGCCCGCTCGCCTGCTCCTCGATGATCTTGGTGCATCCGGCCGTCTCAAGCGCGCGGCGCTGGGCGTCGCGGCCCATGTCCTGCCGGCCGGTTGATACCCGCACATAGCCGTAGACGGTGCCGGTCATTTCGCCCCCTGATTGCGTCCGCGCCAAGGCCTTAGAAAACCGTAGCAGGCGAGAAGGGGGCGTAAACATCTGATTCTGTCCACCTGCCGGGCCAAAGGCCCAGCCCCCGGGCTGGGTGGGTGGGAACAAACAACGGCACCCTTGCCCGGTGCAACGCCGGCGCGCGTCCTACCCGGGCAAGCGCAGCCGCTCCCGGTCGTTGCGCGCCAGCGCAGCTCCAGGAAAGCGGCAAGCGCGACCAGGTGGGCGTGTGACAAGGAGAGAGGGTAAGAGCGCCTGCGGGTCAGCCGAAAAGCGCCGCGCCCTGAAGGAGCTGAAGGCACTGAAGCGGGAAAGAGCGCGTCCTTCAACCTCCCGCTCCTTTGCGCGGGCCGTCCGGCCCGCACGGGTGGGTTGGTGGGAAGGAACGCGGTTGCCCCCTGGGCAACCTCCTCGACCTATTCCTGTAAACAGGCATAACCTGCGTGCGTAGTTCGAGGGGAGTGTCGTGGGAACTTGGGGCGCTATCATAATGAGCTTCTTCGGGGCGGTGTTCGCCGCCCTGACGATGCACTGGCAATGGAGCATTTCCGGCGCGGTCTTGGCGGTGCCCTTCGTCGTGTTCGCCGCGATCGGGCTTGCCGCCGTTCATGTTATCCGTTTGCCGGGCAGCGGCATCGTGCCCTCGCAAGAGGTCGAGCGCACGATCATGTGGAGCAGTATCGCGGAAGGGGTCGGCCTCTTTTTGGCGGCGAACATCGTCATCAACCTGCACCACCCCGAGTTGCTGCTGCCCGCGATGGCGCTGGTCGTCGGGCTGCATTTCTTGCCGATTGCTCATGCCGCATCCTTTCGGCCTTTCTATGCCTTGGGTGCGACACTCATCCTTTCTGCCGGTACCGGCTTCACCTTGGGCGCGCCTACAGGCGGCACGGTCGCGGGTTGGATGGCCGCGGTCAGCCTTTGGATTGCGGCGGTGCTTGCGGTGCTCCGCGACCGGCGACTAAAAAGCGGCGCTGTTCAGGCAGTCTAGGGCAGGGGAGGGCTAAGTGGCCGGTTTGATGGGGTTGGGAGGGGTGTTGGTCCTCCTGCTGCTTTTGGGAGGCATGATCGGACTTTTCGATCGCCGGCAGTTTTCCTCGCGCTGGCTGGTTATCGCGGCGCTGCTGGTTGCGATCAACGATGCCTGTCTCACGCGCGCTTATGGCGTCCTGCCCCACCTGATCGGCGGGGAATGGAACTGGCAAGGCAAGCTGCTCGCGCTCGCCGCGACCCTCATCATCGCCGCGACTCCGGCGTTCGGCTTTCGTGAGGTGGGCCTAACGCTTCGGCAGGAACCGGGAAGCCTGAAAGCCGCACTACCGGTCGCGCTGCTATATTGCGCCTTCTTCGTGGTCATCGCGCTCGCCTTTCCTAGCGGCAAGGCCGATGCGGAAACGGTTGCCTTTCAGCTCACCATGCCGGGATTGGAGGAAGAGCCTTTCTACCGGGGTGTTCTGCTGTTCGCGCTCAATCAGGCTTTCACCGGCCGCAAGCGGTTCCTCGGTGTCGATTGGGGGTGGGGCGCGGTCCTGTCGTGCTTCCTATTCGGCCTAGCCCACGCTTTTGGCTTCTCGGATGGCCATTTCTCGTTCGATGCGATGACTATGGCCCTGACGGCTCTCCCCTCGTTCATCGCCGTTTGGTTGCGGCTAAGGACCGGAAGCGTGCTCCTGCCGGTCCTGCTTCACAACTTCGGCAACTCATTCTCGTTGATTGGGTGAGGTTCGGCGTAGCGTAGGGTTCACCCTAGCGTCGATCGCCGCCCGCCAGTGAACCGCGGCGCTGCTCGCGCTGTCGCCGTCCGGTCGAGCAATGCTAACGCCATTTCGCAAAGCAAACCGTGCCGCTAAAGGCTGACCCTCTAAGAATGCCGGGGGGACAATGGAAGGCGAAGCGAGCGGGACGTTCGATGTGAAGCTGGCCCCGCTAGGAGCCGGTGATAGTCCGATCGGCAGTATGTCGATCGACAAGACGTTTCACGGCGATCTGGAGGGTAATAGCGTCGGGCAAATGCTGACGTTTCGCAGCGGGGTCGAAGGATCGGCCGGCTATGTCGCGATGGAACGGGTCACGGCCACGCTGGCGGGCAAGCGTGGTTCCTTCACGCTCCAACATAGCGGCCTGATGGATAAGGGGGCGCAATCCTTGGCGGTTGTCGTCGTGCCCGATTCCGGCACGGAGGAGCTGTCGGGGCTGACCGGGACCATGAACATCATCGTCTCACCCGGAAAGCACGATTACCAGCTTCGCTACACGCTGCCCGCTTAGGCGAGGGCGGCCGCCATATCCGCCAGCTTGGCGACCGTGTTCATGTTTCGCGCCGTGCCGTGCTTTTCGCCGGGCACGCGAAGCCGCGTGGCGGCCATGCCGCTCGGGTAGAAGACGAACAGCTCACGCGTGCCTAAGCGCACCTGCTCGTCCTTTATTCCCGTCACCCCGTCTAGGGCGTCGGCCGGGAGAGGCGCATCGACGAACAGCGCCATGACGCGATTGCTAGGTGCATCCTTGAAGGGGTTGCGCGCCAGCGCGTCGGCGATCTCGGAAGCGGTTCGCACCACCACGCCGACAGCTTTACCGGCGTAGGCGCGTAGCTGATTTTCGAGGGCGGATCGGATGTTCTGCTCGGTGCTGTCGCTGCGGAAAACCACGTTGCCACTGGCAATGTAGGTTTGCACCTGGTCGAGCCCTGCCGCCTCGCATAGCTCAACCAGCGTCGTCATGGGCAGCTTGCCGGTGCCGCCCACGTTCACGGCCCGAAGCAGGGCAACATAAGCGGTCATACTACTATTTCCCGTAATCCCGTGCCGCGCCCATCAACCTGGCCGCGCCCTCATGTTCTAGGTCGGGAGTCGCCAGCACGACGGACGTTTCGATCTGCCGCTCCGAAACCGTCCAATAGGTCCGCAATAGGGGTGCCTTGGTGGCCTCGGGCACAAGCCGGAACCCGTGCCGCTCATAGAAGCCGATCGCCCATGTCGCGGCCGTCCAGGTGCCGACTAGGATTTGCCGGTTGGTCCGCTCGCGTAGGTGCGCGATCAGGGCGGTGCCGACGCCCCGACCCTGGTAGGCGGGAAGGACATAGGCGTGACGTATCAGGTCCACGTTGCGGACCGCTTGGATGCCCGTGACCCCGGCAAGCTCGCCGTCGATTTCACAACCGACGAAAGCGATCCCGGCGTCGATTTCGGAACGCAGCTCCTCGGCCGGCATATAGGGTTCGTGCCAACAGTCGGCTGGGATGACGCCCCGGTAGGCCTCGGCCGCGGCGTTGATGATCGCCAGCATCGCCCCTGCTTCGTCTTCGCGGCACGGCCTGATGATTGTCGCCACTTTTTGGCCTGCGGTCATCGCTGATCCTGCTCGGGCGACCATTTGAGCCGGTCGTCGGGATGCTCGGTGATCGGGGTTGTGGCGGCGAACGCAAGCAAGTCTTCATCAATCGCAACGGTCCCGTCGTCCTTGACGGAATAGTGAGCCGCCCCCTCGCCGCTCAGGAAATCACGCAAGTGGTAGAGGCGCGCGTCGATCCTGCGTGCCAGCGCCTTGTCGCCGACCGCGGCCTGCATATCCTCAAAGGCGCTCTGAAAGGCCTCGTCCTCCTCGAACCCGCCATCATCGTCGTTCGACTTCTGCCCAATGGCGACGTGCCTGTTCGATATGGTCAGCGCCTGCGCCAGCAGGTCGGCCGGCACCGGCTCCATCGGCTCATCGGACCATGTAGCCATCAACGGAGCCGGGAAGCCCTGACGCCCCCCGCGCGATACCGCCAGCTCGCCGTTTGCCCTGCGTCGCTTTTTGCCCCGGCTCCCCATTCAATCTCCTATCCCAATCCCATGCTGCGGCCCGATGCCGCTCTTTCGCTGCCCGTCCGCTCGGCCGCGCGTGTTGCGCTGATCGCCGTTGCGCGCTCTCCGGTCCTGGTCTCGATCGCGTTCGCCAGCCCCTCGCGGCTGTCGGTATAGACCGCCGCACCTTTCCTGGCGCGGCTGATCGCGACATAGGCGGTCTTCGCGTCCACCGTGTTCGCGCGGAAGCTCTCAAGGTGCGTCATCGACCTGTCGGCCGTTGCGCCCTGGCTGCCGTGAACGGTGCCTACCCAGCCGTGCCGGATATGCCGGTCGCGGGCCTGGTCGAGCTGCACGACGTGCTCGCGCCCGCGCGTGTCCTTTACGGTCATGGTGCGAGTCTCGGCGTGGATCGCTTTCACGGTCGCGGTCGCGCCGTTGATCCGTCCGGCCTCGCGGTCGTTGCGGGTGAACTGCACCCGATCGCCGGCCGCGAACTCGCGGGCGCGCTCGGTGAACGCCTCCGCCTGGCCCCGGCCCCATTTGTCCAGTTTCCAGTCGATCGCCCGCCCCTCCCGGTCGTGTAGCTCGATGCGGTTCGCCGCGGCGTCCACCTTGGCGATGCGGTAGGCCTCGCCCTTCTCGATGCCCTGCCGGTCATAGTCGCGCCGGAACGTCACCATGTCGCCCGCCTCATAGCCGCGCGCGTGGCGCGCCTCCTCGCGGGTGAGGCCGCGGCTCTCCAAAGTCGCGACGCTGACGCCCGCGTGGCCAATCGTGCCGTCACGGCGAAGCTCGGCGCGGATGGCGTCGGTCAACAGCTCGCGGCCCTCGCGCGTGGTGTCCATGACAAGGGTGCGACTCCGCTCGCGGGGGGAGAGGGCCGCGAAGTCGCGCGCCATCGTAGCGCGCCGATCGCCGGCGTCCGCCAGCTCGGCGACCCGGCCTCCGCCTCGGTCCAGCGCCTCCAACGCGCGCCGCCCGTCGCCGGCGATGGTCGCCTGCACCGCCTCGCGGGTCATGTCGTTTTCCTGGCGGACGATCTTGTCGAGCGTCCAGGTCCGCATCCCGGCGTCCTGCAACTGGCCGAACGCCCGCCCCGCCTCCACGCTGCCGAGCTGCTTCACGTCGCCGACCAGCACGACGCGCGCGCCCGATCGCTCCGCCAGGCTCAACACCTTCGCCATGTCGCGCGCGCCGACCATCGACGCCTCATCGACTATCCATGCCTCGCGGCCCCGGCTCGCCTCCACGACAAGCGTCTCGCCGCCCAACACCGCCTTCGCGACCGTCGATCCCTCCGCGCCGATCGCGTCGCCCAACAGCGAAGCGGCCTGCGCGGTCGGCGCGAACGCGCGCACCTGGTAGCCCGCGGCCCTCATCCCTTCGGCATAGGTAGCGAGCACGGTGGTCGTCTTGGCGGTGCCGGCGTAGCCCTGCACTCCCGCAACACGGTCGGTGCCGGTCAACAGCCCGGTCGCGGCCTCGCGCTGCCCGTCCGTCCAGCGGTGGCCCTGCGCCTCGGCAAAGAACGCCGCGGTTGTCACGACACGCGCGGCGTCCTGCTTCTCCATAGACGCCAGCGCCCGGTCGCGTCCGGCGTCCTCGATCGCCAGCATCCGGCGCTCGGTCGATACCGCCTCGCGCGTCGTGAATCCCTTCGCTCCCCCGCCCCGCTCCCGCGCGACCAGCTCACCCGTCGCCTCGGCGCGCCGCACCGCGGTCGCGACCTCGGCCGCGCTCGCGCG
>NZ_CAHJWW010000026.1 GCF_903643035.1 Sphingomonas bacterium
ATGTCGGCGCGCTGGCGGGAGAGGCTCCCCCGGTCGCGCCGGAACCTGACGCGGTCCCCACCCCCGCACGATCGCGCGGCCGCCGCCGACCGGCCGCGTCGGGCACCGCGCAGCCCGTGGAAGCCGACGGGAACGGATATGTGGACGGGGAGCCGCACGACCTTGGCTCCATAGCCGCGATCCTGCCGCCTGCGATCCGCACCGACACGCCGCGCGTCATCAAGGCTGTGGACGCCGAGCTGCTGAAACTGCTGATCGACGCCTATGACTCGGTGCGGCGCGACGAGCGCGGCTATGTCAGCCTCTCCTCGCTCGGTCAGCTCGCCGGAAACCGGTCGAGCTTCGATGCGCGCAACTATGGTTTCCGCAACCTGTCCGACCTGATCGAGACGGTTCCCAGTTTCCAGGCCGAGAAGCGGCAGGACGGTCGCGTGTTCGTGAAGCGGCTACGCTGACGTGATCCGCTCACGCGGACGCGGCACCGGCCCGCTTCCCCGCGCGACCTGTCGTTCGGAATGCGCTGTGGGAGGTTGGGCGGAGAAGCGGGCCGGTGCCGTCGACAACAAGCAAAGCCGTGTTGCATCGCGCGGCATGCCCCGTTAAAGGCGCCTCTCCCGGCGGTGTCCGGGCGGGCGGGGCCGTAGCTCAGATGGGAGAGCGCTGCAATCGCACTGCAGAGGTCAAGGGTTCGATTCCCTTCGGCTCCACCACCTCTCGCCCGATTTCCGATGATTTGCGATGTGACTGACCCCGTTCCGGGCGCGATACCCGCGGCGACGCTGATCGTGCTGTGCGCGACGCCTGGCGGTCCTCCAGCCGTACTGATGGTGCAGCGGTCGCGCGCGATGGCGTTCGCGGCGGGCGCGCTCGTGTTTCCCGGCGGCCGGGTCGATCCGGGCGATCGCCTGCTGGCCGGAACCGCCGGCGACGAGGGCGCGGCGCGGGTCGCCGCGATCCGCGAGACGCTGGAGGAAGCGGGGCTTGCGATCGGGCTGGACCTGCCCGCGGGCACGCTGGAGCCGTTGCGCGCCGCGTTGAGCGCAGGCGAGCCGTTCGGGCGGGCACTGGCGGCGGTCGGCGGCACGCTGCATCCCGAACGACTGGTGCCGTTCGCCCGCTGGATACCCCCGCATCGCGAAAGCCGCGTCTTCGACACGCGCTTCTACCTCGCCGCCCTGCCCGTCGACGCACCGCCGGCGAGCGTCGACGGGACCGAGAACGATCGCCTGCTATGGGCAAGCGCGCGCGACGTCCTGGCGGAGGCGGATGCCGGACGGGCATCGGTGATCTTCCCGACGCGCCGAAATCTGGAGCGTCTGGCGCTGTTCGACAGCCACGCAGCCGCCGTAGCGGACGCGCTCGCCCATCCGGTCGCGACGATCTGCCCATGGATCGAGGATCGCGACGGCGAGCGGTGGCTGTGCATCGCCGAAGGGCTGGGTTATCCGGTCACGGCCGAACGGGAGGCGTCGGCCCTGCGCGGCTGATCGTCACAAGCCGCGCGCCCTCACCACCATGCGGCCGGCCGCGCCACGAACCCCGCCCGCTCCTCGATCGCGAGGCTCGCGTTCAGCACGCCCTGCTCGTCCAGCGGCCGGCCGATGATCTGGAGCCCCAGCGGCAGCCCCGCCTTGTCCAGCCCGCCCGGCACGCTCATCGCCGGCAGCCCCGCGAGCGACGAGGGCACGGTGAACACGTCGTTGAGGTACATCGCCAGCGGATCGGCCGATTTCTCGCCCAGCGCGAACGCCGCCGATGGCGCGGTGGGGGTCAACAGCACGTCGCACCGATCCCACGCCGTCTCGAAATCGCGCGCGATCAGCGCGCGGACCTTCTGCGCCTGGGTGTAATAGGCGTCGTAGAAACCGGCCGACAGCACGTAGGTGCCGATCATGATGCGTCGCTTCACCTCCGCCCCGAAACCGTCCGCGCGGGTGGCGGCGTACATGTCCTGCAACCCCGCCCCCTCCGGCAGGTCGCGCAGGCCGTAGCGCACGCCGTCATAGCGCGCGAGGTTCGACGACGCCTCCGCCGGCGCGATGATGTAATAGGCGGGCAGCGCGTAGCGGGTGTGCGGCAGCGACACGTCGACGATCTCCGCCCCCGCCTCGCGCAGCCAGTCGATCCCCGCGTGCCACAGCGCCTCGATCGCCTCGGGCATTCCCTCCACGCGATATTCCTTGGGGATGCCGACGCGCACGCCGGCCAGCCGCGACGAAAGCCCCGCCTCCCACGCGGGCACATCGAGTTTCAGCGAGGTCGCATCCTTCGCGTCATGCCCCGCCATCGCCGCCAGCATCGCCGCGCAGTCGCCGACGTCGCGCGCCAGCGGTCCCGCCTGGTCGAGGCTGGAGGCGAAGGCGATCGTGCCCCATCGCGAGCAGCGACCGTAGGTGGGCTTGATCCCCGCGATGCCGGTGAAGGCGGCGGGCTGGCGTATCGAGCCCCCGGTGTCGGTGCCGGTCGCGGCCGGGCACAGCCGCGCGGCCACCGCCGCCGACGATCCGCCCGACGATCCGCCGGGCGCCAGCGGGGCATTCCCGCCGTCGGCGCGCCGCCATGGCGACACGACGTTCCCGAAGGCACTCGTCTCGTTGGACGAACCCATCGCGAACTGGTCCATGTTGAGCTTGCCGAGCATCCCCGCACCCGCCGCCCACAGATTGGCGCCGACCGTGGATTCATACGAGGGCACGAACCCGTCCAACATGTGGCTGGCGGCGGTGGTGGCGACGCCGGCGGTGCAGAACAGGTCCTTCATGCCGATCGGCACGCCGGCGAGCGGCTTCAGCACCTCGCCCGCGGCGCGCGCCGCGTCGGCGGCGTTCGCGGCGGCGATCGCGTGAGCAGGCGTCTCGGCAAGAAAGGCGTTGAGCGGCTTCGCGCGGCTGACCGCCACGACGAACGCGTCCGCCACCTCGCGCGCCGAGAACGCGCCCGAGCGCACGCCGTCACGGATCTGGCGGACGCCGAGATCGGTGAGGGTGGTCGAGGTCTTCATGGCCGCACCACACGCCCGTTCAGGCTTCGCCTGTCGAAGTCCTGCCGTTCTTCGACGACGAAGAACAATCCTCGCAGGGGAGGCTCGGGACAGACGAAAGAATGCAGTTCCGGGCGAACGGGACAAGGCTTGGCCATCACTCGATCACCTTGGGCACCGTGAAGAACCCGTGTTCCGCCTGTGGCGCGCATCGCATCAAGGCGTCGCGGATGCCGCCGCCGGTCAGCGGGTCGGCGTCCACCACGTCGTCGCGCAGCCGCAGCACGCCCGGGATCACCGCCGTCATCGGCTCCACGCCCGTCGTGTCCACCTCGCCGAGCTGCTCGATCCATGCGAGGATCTGGTCGAGTTCGGGCGCGAGGCGAGCGGCCTCTTCCTCGCTCGTCGCGATACGCGCGAGCCGCGCCACGCGCGCGACGATTGCCGTGTCCACTGCCATGGCGACGCGGCTAGCACCCCCGCGTCACGCCGCGCAACCTGGCAGCGTTGCGAAACCCCGCGATCCGGGGCACGGCCGCCGGGTCGGGCCGATCCGGCGCCTGTCCGGAAGGCTCCTCGCTTGGCCCGCAAGTTCCTCTACGTCGTCGCCACGCTGATCGTGCTCGTGATCGCGGGCGGCGTCGCCTATGCGCTGTTCGGCAACCAGTTGATCCGCTGGGTCGCGACCCCGTCGATCGCGTTCCACGACGAGCCGCGCGCGAGGTCGGAGCAATATGACGCACGGGCGATGTGGATCGCGCGGCCCGACATCCCCGACAATCCCGCACGCTGGACGCCGCCCGGCTACCGGCCCGCGAGCACGAAGGACGCGACCGCGGGCGCGGCGGTATTCTTCGTCCACCCCACCTCGTTCATCGATCGGTCGCGCTGGAACGCGCCGCTGGACGATGCCGACGCGAACGCGCGCGCCGCGCTGTTCCTGCGTGCGCAGGCCAGCGCCTTCAACGAGGTCGGCGCGATCTGGGCGCCGCGCTATCGTCAGGCGACGTTCGGGGCGTTCCTGTCGAGAGGCGACAATGCCGATCGGGCGCTCGCGCTCGCCTATGCCGATGTCGCGGCGGCATTCGACAGCTTCCTCCGCCAGATCGGTCCGGACCGGCCGATCATTCTCGCCGGCCACAGCCAGGGCGCGCTGCATGTCGAACGGCTGCTGCGCGACCGTGTGGCGGGCACGCCGCTCGCCAGGCGGATCGTCGCGGCCTATGTGGTGGGATGGCCGGTCTCGCTCGTCACCGACCTGCCCCGCCTCGGCCTGCCGGCCTGCGCCACGCCCGACCAGGCCGGCTGCGTCCTCGAGTGGATGAGCTTCGCCGAACCCGCCGACCCATCGATGGTGACCGACGTATACGACACGACCCGGGGCTTCGACGGTCGGCCGCGGCGCGGCACGCCGATGCTGTGCGTCAACCCGCTGACCGGCACAGCCGGCGCCGCCGCTCCCGCGAGCGCGAACCTGGGGACGCTGTTCCCCTCCACCGATCTCGCCACCGCGCAGATCGTTCCAGGACGGGTGCCCGCCCGCTGCGGCCCGCGCGGCTTCCTGCTGATCGGCGAGCCGCCGGCACTCCCCAACTACGTGCTGCCGGGCAACAACTACCATGTGTACGATTACAGCCTGTTCTGGGCCAACGTGCGCGCGGATGCCGCCCGGCGGCTGGCGACCCATCGCGCGCGCGGGTGAGGCCGGGGCGATGAAGGCGCTCGTCACGACCGACCGGGCGACCTATCGCGCGGCGCTGCCGGACGGCGGCCGGCTGCTGGGGCTGGACCTTGGCACCAAGACGATCGGTACTGCGCTGTGCGATGCGCAATGGAGCTTCGCCAGTCCCGCGCTGCTGGTGCGCCGGGCAAGGTTCACCGCGGATCGCACGACGCTGGCCGCCTTCGCCACCGCGCAGAACGTCACCGGCTGGGTGATCGGCCTGCCGCTCAATCTCGACGGCAGCGAGGGACCGCGCGCGCAGTCCAGCCGCGCCTTCGCCCGCAACTGCGCCGAGCTGGGCTGGCCGATCCTGCTGTGGGACGAACGCTGGTCGACCCAGGCGGTGCTGCGGACGCTGATCGAGCAGGACACGAGCCGCGCGCGCCGCGCCGAACTGGTCGACAAGATGGCCGCCGCGCACATCCTGCAGGGCGCGCTCGACGCCCTCGTCGCGGTCTGACGGAGTTCTATTCCGCCGCCACCCGCTGTGCGTCCGCCCCCGCAGCACCCCGCGCCAGCAACGGTGCCAGATACCGCCCCGTGAAGCTCGCCGGCACCTTCGCGACCGCCTCCGGCGTGCCCACGGCGACGATCTCGCCGCCCTTCACGCCGCCCTCCGGCCCCAGGTCCACCACCCAGTCGGCAGTCTTGATGACGTCGAGGTTGTGCTCGATCACCACTACCGTATTGCCCTGCTCCACCAGTGCGTGGAGCACTTCCAGCAGCTTGCGCACGTCCTCGAAGTGCAGGCCGGTGGTCGGCTCGTCCAGAATGTACAGCGTCTGCCCGGTTGCCCGCCGGGCGAGTTCCTTGGCGAGCTTCACGCGCTGCGCCTCGCCGCCCGACAGCGTCGTCGCCTGCTGCCCCACCTTGACGTAGCCCAGCCCCACCTCCGCCAGCATCGCCATCTTCTCGCGGATCGGCGGCACCGCGCGGAAGAACTCGGCGGCGTCCTCGACGGTCATGTCGAGCACGTCGGCGATCGACTTGCCCTTGAACTTCACCTCCAGCGTCTCGCGATTGTACCGGGCGCCGCCGCAGACGTCGCAGGTGACGTAGACGTCGGGCAGGAAGTGCATCTCGATCTTGAGCACGCCATCGCCCTGGCACGCCTCGCATCGGCCGCCCTTGACGTTGAAGCTGAACCGCCCGGGCTTGTACCCGCGCGCGAGGCTCTCGGGCAGGCCCGCGAACCAGTCGCGAATCTGGGTGAACGCGCCCGTGTAGGTGGCGGGGTTCGACCGGGGCGTGCGGCCGATCGGCGACTGGTCGATGTCGATCACCTTGTCGAGGTGGTTCAGCCCGCTGATCCTCTCGTGCTTGCCCGCCAGCACGCGCGCGCCGTTCAGCTCGCGCGACGCGGCGGCGAACAGCGTGTCGATCGTGAACGACGACTTGCCCGATCCCGATACGCCGGTGATGCAGGTGAAGGTGCCGAGCGGGATGCTCGCGGTCACGCCCTTCAGATTGTTGGCGGTCGCGTTGTGGACGGTCAGCTTCTTGCCCGATCCCTTGCGGCGCCTGGCCGGCACCTCGACCTCGCGCGTGCCGTTCAGATAGTCGGCCGTGATGCTGCCCTTGGTCGCCAGCACCTCGGCAAGCGTTCCCTGCGCCACGATCGCGCCGCCATGGACGCCCGCGCCCGGCCCCATGTCGATCACATAGTCGGCGGTACGGATCGCGTCCTCGTCATGCTCCACCACCAGCACGGTGTTGCCGAGGTCGCGCAGGCGGCGCAGCGTCTTCAGCAGCATGTCGTTGTCGCGCTGGTGCAGCCCGATGCTCGGCTCGTCGAGGACGTACAGCACACCCGACAGGCCGCTGCCGATCTGGCTGGCGAGGCGGATGCGCTGGCTCTCGCCGCCCGACAGCGTGCCCGACGTGCGGTCGAGGTTGAGGTAATCGAGCCCGACGTTGTTGAGGAAGCCCAGCCGTTCGACGATCTCCTTCAGGATGCGCTCGGCGATCGCGTTCTGCTGGTCGCCCAAGTGGCCGGGCATCGCCTGGAAGAAGGCGAGCGCGTCGACCACCGACAGATGCGTCGCGTGGGCGATGTCCCGGTCGGCGATCCTGACCGCCAGCGCCTCCGGTTTCAGGCGGGCGCCCCGGCACGTCTCGCAGGGACGGCTCGACTGGTATTTCGTCAGTTCCTCGCGCATCCACGCGCTCTCGGTCTGGGTCAGGCGGCGCTGGAGGTTGCCGATCACGCCTTCGAACGGCTTGGTGACGTCGTACTTCTTCTTGCCGTCGATGAAGGTGAGCGTGACGGGCTTGCCGTCGGTGCCGAACAGGATCCTGTCCTGCGTCTCGGGGTGAAGATCGCCCCATGGCGTATCGAGCGAGAAGTCGAACGCCTTGGCAAGGCTGCCCAGCACCTGCATGTAATAGGGCGAGGGCGGATTGGACTTGGCCCAGGGCACGACCGCACCCTTCTTGATTGAGAGCGCGTGGTTGGGGACGACAAGGTCCTCGTCGAAGATCAACTTCTCGCCCAGGCCGTCGCACGCCGGGCATGCGCCCTGCGGCGCGTTGAAGCTGAACAGCCGCGGCTCGATCTCTGCGATGGTGAAACCCGAGACGGGGCAGGCGAACTTCTCCGAGAACACGATGCGGCCGTCTGGCGCATTGTCGCCGAGCACGGCCGATCTGGGCGTGCGGGGGGTGACGGGGGACGCCTTGGCGCCTGGCTGGTCGGCCGCCGGGTCCGCGGTCGCCGGCGGCTCGACGGGATCGACATACGCCAGTCCCTCCGCCAGCTTCAGCGCCGCCTCGAAACTGTCGGCCAGCCGCGTGGCGATGCCCCCGCCCACCACAAGCCGGTCGACCACCACCTCGATGTCGTGCTTGTATTTCTTGTCGAGCGCGGGCGCTCCACCCGACATGAAGTCGTCGATCTCATGGACCTCGCCGTCGACACGGACCCGCGTGAAGCCCGCCTTCTGCCACTCCAGCATCTCCTTGCGATACTCGCCCTTGCGCCCGCGCACGACGGGGGCGAGCAGGTACAGCCGCGTGCCCTCGGGCAACGCCATGACGCGGTCGACCATCTGGCTGACGGTCTGCGCCGCGATCGGCAGGCCGGTGGCGGGCGAATACGGCACGCCGACCCGCGCCCACAGCAGGCGCATGTAGTCGTAGATCTCGGTGACGGTCGCCACCGTGCTGCGCGGGTTGCGGCTGGTCGTCTTCTGCTCGATGCTAATCGCGGGCGACAATCCCTCGATATGGTCGACGTCGGGCTTCTGCATCAGCTCCAGGAACTGGCGCGCATAGGCCGACAGCGACTCGACGTAGCGCCGCTGCCCCTCGGCATAGATGGTGTCGAAGGCGAGGCTCGACTTGCCCGATCCGCTGAGCCCGGTGATGACGGTCAGCGTATCGCGCGGGATGTCGACGTCCACGTCCTTGAGGTTGTGCTCGCGCGCGCCGCGCACCGAAATCTGGGTAAGGGGCATGTGGCGGTTCTACTTCCGTTCCGGGCGGAGGGCCAGCCTCGCAGATAGGCGTGGGACTGGCGATCCGATAGGCCGACAGGCGTCGACGTGATGACCGCCCTTTCCGCTCCCGTCACGTCGTCGACCGCGGCACCGGGACCTGCGCGCTTCGGCACTGCCGAGTTTTGGCGGATGGCCACGAATGGTACGCTGGACGACGTCAGGGTTGCCGTCTCGGCCTCCCGCGGCTGTCAACGCAATCTTTTTGGTTGGCGGCATTGTCAATGTTGCCCCGCAGCATAGACTGGCGCACGAATCGGATCGAGGGGGACGTGCATGTATGGAACGATGATGCGGTGGGCTGCGGCGGCGGCGGGACTGGTCATGACGACCACCCTTCCCGCCGCGGCGCAGATCGTGCGCGGCGGAGCGCCCGCCTCGCCGATCTCGTCTTCCGCGCTGGTGCCGGCCGGCGCGACGACGCTGTACGTATCGGGCATGCTCGCCGACCCGGTCGACCCCGCGAAGCCCGATGGCGACCACGGCGATACCGAGGCGCAGACCCGCTCCGTCCTGAAGAAGATCAACGCCGAACTCGCCAGATACGGCATGGGTCCGGGCGACGTGGTGATGATGCGCGTGGTGCTCGTCGCGCCGCCCGGCCAGCCGAAGATGGACTTCGCCGGCATGATGAAGGCGTACAAGGAAGTGTACGGCACGGCCGCCCAGCCCGCAAAGCCGGCGCGCATCGCAATGCAGATCGCGGCGCTCGCCGCACCCTGGGGACTTGTCGAGATCGAGGTCCAGGCCGCCAGGACGGGAGCGATGAGCAAGTGAGCACGCGTCGCCAGTTCCTCCATGCGATGGGCCGTGCCGGCGGCTATTCGGCCACCTATCTCTCCATGCAGGCGATGGGTCTGCTCGCCACCCCCGCCGCCGCGCAGACGGTCAGACCGGACCTGCCGGCCGGGTCGGGCGCGGGCAAGCACGTCGTCATCCTGGGCGCCGGCATCGCCGGGCTGGTCGCGGCCTATGAGCTTGGCAAGGCCGGCTACAGGACGACGGTGCTGGAGGCGCGCGGGCGCGTCGGCGGGCGCGTCTGGTCGGTGCGCGGCGGCGACCGCGTCGAGCAGATCGGCCGGCCGGACCAGACATGCCAGTTCCAGAACGGCTTCTACATGAACGCCGGCGCCGCGCGCCTGCCGACCGCGCATACGACGATCCTGGGCTATGCCCGCCAGTTCGACGTGCCGCTGGAGGTGATGGTCAACGTCGACCGCTCGACCCGGTGGGATTACAACAAGGACGAGGTGCTCGAACGCCAGGCGGTGAACGACACCAAGGGCCGGATCGCGGAACTGCTGGAGAAGTCGCTCGCCGGCAACAGCCTCGACAGCCAGATGACGCCCGAGGACAAGGACAAGCTGAAGACGTACCTTGGCCAATGGGGCGCACTGCAGAAGGACGGCAGCTACACAGGATCGGACCGCAACGGCTACAAGGTCGATCCGGGCGGCTTCGACCATCCTCCACAGACGATGGACCCGCTGACCCTGCATCGCATCATCGAGGACGGCTTCTGGGGTGGTGGCCTGAGCTTCGAGGAGACGTTCGACCAGCAGGCGCCGATGTTCCAGCCGGTCGGCGGCATGGATCGCATCGCCTATGCGATCTACGGTCATGTGAAGGACAGCGTCCGCCTGAACACGCCGGTGACGGCGGTCGGGCAGATGGAGCATGGC
This sequence comes from Sphingomonas bacterium, assembly GCF_903643035.1. GTDB lineage: Bacteria > Pseudomonadota > Alphaproteobacteria > Sphingomonadales > Sphingomonadaceae > Sphingomonas. The sequence continues at coordinate 9,880 of NZ_CAHJWW010000026.1, forward strand.
GTACGCGTGATGCTGGGCGACGGCGGAATGGTGGAGGGCGACTATGTCCTGTGCACCCTGCCCGCGACGATGGTGAAGAAGCTGAACATCAAGCTGTCGGCTGCCAAGAAGAAGGCGCTGGCCGACACCGTATACGGCATCTCCAGCAAGGTGGCGTGGGAGAGCCCGCGTTTCTGGCAGGATGTCGGCGTGATGGGCGGTCTCGCCTTCACCGATCAGCCCAATGCGCTCGTCTGGTATCCCAGCGGCGACTGGTACAATCCGCGCGGCATCCTGATGGCGGCCTATTCCAGCGGCGGCTTCAACGGCAGCGCGGGCGCCAAGTTCGCGGACATGACCGCCGAGGAGCGGTTCGCGGTGACGAAGGAAGTGGTCGAGCGGATGCATCCCGGCAAGTCGCAGATGCTGGAGAAGCCGCTGACCGTATCGTGGACGCAGACGCCATACAGCGAGGGCATCGCCGCGCAGTGGACGCCCGAGCAGCGCAAGACCGACTATCTGGAACTGTGCAAGCCCGAAGGCCGCGTGTTCTTCGCCGGCGAGCATCTGAGCTACATCGGCGCCTGGCAGGAGGGCGCGGCGCTGAGCGCGTTCGAGGCGATGAAGCTGATCGCGACCCGCGCGGCGGGGGATGGGGTGACGGCGGCGAAGCGGGGATGACAGACAGCCCGGGTCGCTCCGGCGGACCGGGCTGGCGCAGGTGCCGGCTGGTGGCGACCGGCATCTGATCCTCGCTACCTTGCCTGGCAGATCACCTCGAAGCGCATGCGACGGGCGGTCTTGGGCCTGCGCATGGCCCTAGGCTGCGGCAGACCGGATCCTCGCCCGGTTACAGCTTACCCGTCGATGCGCGATCGTGGAGCAGGCGTCAGCTTCCGGTTTCCGCCGATCGTATCCTGGGTGGCTGTGCCCGATCCTTACCCCGCCACGCGAGCGAGCGCGCGTTCAACGCGGGCAAGTCCGCCTGCCCCCTCACCAGCGCCCGCGCGGTCGCGACGGCGTGGGCCAGCGCCTCGGTGTCCAGGTGCCGATACGCCGGTCGCTCGGTCACATGATCGTACCACCGCCCGCCCACCGCGTTGTCGAGCAGAACGCGCTGGAAGCAGTGATCCGCGCGTATCGGCCAGCACCGCTCCGCCGCCAGCCCGGGCAGGACGGTTCGCGTGAGGTGCAGCCATTCTGTCTCCAGCGCGGCGCGATCGGGCGCGACGGTCGACGTTATGCGCGCTCGCGCAAGGCCGCGAGATCCTGCCCGAAGCCTTGCGCCGTCGCGGTGTCCAGCGGCTTGCCCGTGCGGCGGACCGCCTCCGTCACATCGCGGCGCCAGTCGGCGAAGGGACCCTGGCGTTCCGAATGGTTCTGGCCGGTGCCGACCATGTAAACGCCCTCGACCGGCAGGCGCGCGAGCGGCGCTCCGATCGCCGCCGCACGGTTCCGCCACTCGTGATGCGAGCCGAGCGCGGCGTGCGGATCGAGTAGCAGCGGGTCGTCGCGGCCTAGCACCACCCGCCCGATCGTGCTGGACCCGCACAGATCGGGGAAGCCGCCTTCGAAGACATCGGCCATCGGGAAGCGCGCGGCGCGCAAGGTCCGCCAGTCGAGTGCGATCCCGTCATCGACGATGGCGCCGACGTGCCCGTCACTGATGCACGCACGGGCGCTCGCGACGAGATCGCGGGACACCCAGTCGTCGGCGTCGAGGAACATCAGCAGGCCGCCGCCCGCGTCGCGCACCCGCTGCTTGACGAGCCACTTCTTTGCGCCGCCGTCGTCGTTCGCGGCGGTCGGCGGCGCGGGCGACCAGTCGGCCCGCAACAGCGTGAACCGCGGGTCCCTCTCAACCGCGCGCCACGGCTCGGGAAGGTCGTGCGCGGCGAGGATCACCTGAAAGTCGCCATCGCGCTGCGCAAGCACCGACCGCAGCGTGAGGGCGAGCAGCCGCTCGACCAGCGCCCAGTCTCCGGCCGCGACGCGCGCAATCAGCGGGATGCCGAAGGTGAACCCCTCGCTCATGCCGCCGCCAGTGCCGCCAGATGGCGCCGGTACAACAGGCAGCAGCGATCATGGGCGGCGCGGACCGGCGCGTGAGCCAGCAGCGCCGCCATCGCCTCCTCCAGGGCGGGCGTCCAGTGCCGGATGGTCCGGTCCTCCTCCTCGTTGCGGTCGAAGACCACCCAGTTGGCGTCCCGGTCCCATCGCCCGGGTCCTTGTCCGCCTCCACGGTGATGCTTGGCCAGATAGTCGGCCCGCGACCGCGTGTTGTAGTGGTTCACCTGCGCCAGCCGCCAGGATACCGTGCCGGGCTCGCTCTGCAGGAACGTGTCGGCCCGGGCGTATCGATCGGGCAGGACGGCGCCGCCGCCATCCACCGCGCGCAGCAGGCCAGGCCATCCGTCCCGCGCGAACCCCGGCCCGTGCGGCAGCAGCGGACAATGATACGCCTGCGGATTCCGGAACAGCGTCTTGAACGGCCAGTTCACCCCGCTGTCCCGCCGTGCGGCGCGGGTGAAGCGGCCCGTCACCGGCCTGGGCGACCAGTCGGGGTGGCCCGCGCTGCCGAAGATGCGCCAGTTGACCAGCACCGCCGTCGCGTCCGGCACCGCGGCGAGCAGGTCGGCCAGGCGCCTATCGCCGACGTGGACGTTCAGGAACTCGTCCGCGTCCAGCACCATCAGCACGTCGGGCCAGTCCGCCGCCAGCACGCGCTCCGCCGCGGCATAGGCGACGATCTGCGCCTTTTCGCCGGGCGCGGGCGTGCAGCGCAGGTGACGAACGAGGCCGCGGTCCTGGAGAACGTCGAGCAGATCGGGCGAGCCGTCGACGCAGTCGTTGGTGCAGACCAGTATCTCGTCGAAGCCGATGAGCCGGTGATAGGCCACCCACTCGATCAGGAACGGTCCCTCGTTCCGCATCGTGGCGACAAGCGCATGGCGCGGCATCGTCACGCGATCGCGAGCAGGTCGGGGATGGCGGGCAGGTGCATGCAGGGCAGATAACGGCTGCGGACGCATGGCGAAACCGTTCGCCTTCGCCATCGTCGCGGCGCATCGGGTCGCGCATGCCCCTGCCCGTCTGGATGCCCGTCGCCGCGAGGGCCGCCCGCTCCCTGCGCGCCGTCACCGTCCAGGAGGTGGGGGCCGGTCACTCGGTCTATGTGATCCTGCTGCACGATGCGCGCCGGCGCACGCCATGGGGGCTGTACGTGGGACAGACCGCGCGCGATCCCGACTGGCGGTTCGACCAGCACAAGGCGGGGTACAAGTCGAGCAGCGCCGCCCGCAGGTTCGGCGTGCGGCTGCTGCCGGAGCTTGTCGCGCACCTCAACCCGATGCGGCAATGGGAGTCGCTCGACCTCGAAGCCGCCCTAGCCGACAAGTTCCGGGCCGTCGGCATACCCTGGATCGAGGGTGGGCATTAGGCGGGTGGCCGGTTCGGCCAGCCTGTTTACCGATGTTAACCATGCATGGGAACGCACGATTGAACGTCGGCGCGCTACGCAACCGTCCATGAAGCGCCCCGTCTCCGTCCTGGCTCTCTGCCTCGCCGCCGCGACGCCTGCCCTGCCCGCCCGCCCGGCCGTCGCCGCCCCGCTGCTCGACTATGTCGGCCAGTGCGTGCCGTTCGCCCGCGCCGCATCGGGCATCCAGATATATGGCGATGCCTGGAGCTGGTGGGGCCAGGCGCGCGGCCGGTACGAGCGCGGCGTCCTCCCCAGGATCGGCGCGGTGGTCGTCTTCGCCCGCAGCGCCAGACTGCCGCTCGGCCATGTCGCGGTCGTGAGCCATGTCGTGGAACGCCGGGTCGTGATGCTCACCCACGCCAACTGGTCGAGGGTGAACGGCGCGCGCGGCCATGCCGAGCAGGACGTGACGCTGTTCGACGTGTCGCCGCGCAACGACTGGAGCCAGGTGAAGGTGTGGTTCCGCGACGCCGGCGCGCTGGGCGGCACGGTCTATCCGGTGTCCGGCTTCGTCTATGGCACGCCCGATCGGAATGCTGCCCCGACGGAGGAAGGCCACGATCCCGGTGGCGGGGGCGGCGGTTCCGTCCATCCCTCGCCCGAGCTGACCGGACGGGCGCACGACGATGTCGCCGCATTGATCGATGCCTATGTGCGCTGAATGGGCCGTCCCGGATCGGCGCTGATCTTCCCTCCGCGATCGGGCTGTGGCAGCAGTCGGCACGATGACCAGCCGCCTCCTCGCCGCGACCGCCCTCCCCCTTGCGCTGATCGCCGCGTCCGCCGGAGCCCAGACGCTTGCGTCGGACACGCCGGCGACGTTCGCCGGGGTGACCACGGGCTTCGACTACGACCAGCGCCACGTCGATATCGCCATGCGCGACGGCGTGAAGCTGCACGCGGTCATCCTGGTGCCCAAGGGCGCGCGCGACGCGCCGATGCTGCTGGAGCGGACGCCGTACAACGCGGAACGCGGCCAGTCGCACGAGGCGAGCAGCCATGGGCGGATGCTGGTCAGCCCGGCGATGGCCGATTACGTCGACGGCGGATACATCCTCGTCAGCGAGGACGTGCGTGGGAAATACGGATCGAAGGGCATCTACGTCAACGAACGTCCGCTGATCGGCCCGCAGAACCCGACAAGGGTCGACCACGCCACCGATGCGTGGGACACGATCGAGTGGCTGGTGCATCATGTGCCGGAGGCGAACGGCCGGGTCGGCATGGTCGGCACCAGCTACGACGGGATGATGGTGGCGATGGCGCTCACCCACCCGCATCCCGCGCTGAAGGCCGCGGTGCCGATGAATCCGGTCATCAACACCTGGATGGGCGACGACGACTTCCACGGCGGCGCGTCGCGGATCATCGGCTACGACTATTACTACCAGCAGGATGCCGAGCACGGCAGCGCCGGCGACCTGTGGCGTGACGGCTATGACGATTACGATACTTTCCTGCATGCAGGATCCGCGTCCGATTTCGTGAAGAGCCGCGGGCTGGGTCAGCTGGGCTTCGTGCGCAAGCTTCACGACCATCCGGCGTATGACGCGTTCTGGCAGGCGCAGGCGCTGGAGACGATCCTGCCGCGCTTGGCGCCGACCGTGCCGACCATCTGGGTCGCGGGCCAGTGGGATCAGGAGGACATGTACGGCGCGGTCGCGGCATATGAGGCGCTGGCGAAGGTGGACCCGAGCCACACGCAGCATCTGGTCCTCGGCCCGTGGAAGCACGGCGGCTGGGCGGGCGACGGATCGAGCCTGGGACCGGTCAGGTTCGATGCCGATACCGCGCTGTGGTTCCGGCGCACGGTGATGCGTCCGTTCCTCGATGGACTGCTCAGGACCGGCGGCAGCCCCGTCCCGGTTCCGCCGGTGCTGGCGTTCCGGACGGGTCCCAACGACTGGCACGCGATGCCCGGCTGGCCCGCGGCCGGTGCGGGCCAGCGCCTGTACCTGCGGGCCGCCGGCGGCCTCTCGTTCGCGCCGCCCGCGAGCGACGGCCCGGGGGGTAGCGGGGCGGACGTCGACGGGGCCGACAGCTACGTCTCCGATCCCGCCAAGCCGATCCCCTATCGCATGCGCCCAATCCGGCCGACCTATGCGTCGGGCTCGGCCTGGGGACAGTGGCTGGTCGACGACCAGCGTCCGTTCTCCGATCGTACGGACGTGCTGACCTACGAGACGCCGCCGCTGACGGCGCCGGTGTCGATGGCCGGGGCGCCGGTCGCCAACCTGGTCGCGAGCACCACCGGCACCGACGGCGACTTCGTCGTGAAGCTGATCGACGTCTATCCGGACGATTACGCGCCCGATGCCAGGATGGGCGGATACCAGCTCGGCATCGCGATGGACATCTTCCGCGGGCGGTATCGCGAGGGGAATGAGGTCGCAAGGCCGATCCGGGCCGGCGCGGCGCTCTCCTACCGGTTCGCATTGCCCTCCGCGGATCATGTGTTCCTTCCCGGCCACCGGATCATGGTGCAGGTCCAGTCGAGCTGGTTCCCGCTGTACGACCGCAACCCGCAGACGTTCGTGCCCAACATCTTCGACGCGCAGCCCGGCGATTATCGCAAGGCGACGGTCAGCGTGTTCCACTCGCCCGGCCAGGCAAGCTATATCGAGCTGCCGGCCCCGCCACCGGCATCCGCCACGTCGTTGCCGGTGGCGCCATGATCCGGTGTTCCTGAACTTCCTCGACGCGTTGCGCGCCGCCGGCATCGCGGTCGGCCTGAAGGAGCATCTGGTCCTGCTCGAGGCGCTCGACCGCGAGGTGATCGAGCGGACGCCGGAAGAGTTCTATTACCTCGCGCGCGCCGTCTACGTGAAGGACGAAGGGCTGCTCGATCGCTTCGATCAGGTCTTCGCGCAGGTGTTCCGCGGCCTTGCGGCACCGGACGATGCGTCCCCCGACATCCCCGCCGACTGGCTGAGGGCGGTGGCCGAGAGATATCTTGCCCCAGAGGAGATGGCGAAGATCGCCTCGCTCGGCTCGTGGGACGAGATCATGGAGACGTTGAAGAAACGGCTGGAGGAACAGCGCGAGCGGCACCAGGGCGGGTCGAAGTGGATCGGCACCGGCGGCACCAGCCCTTATGGTAACTCGGGCTACAATCCCGAGGGTGTACGGATCGGCGGCGAGTCGACGCACGAACGGGCGCTGAAGGTGTGGGACCGGCGCGCGTTCCGGAACCTCGACAACACGCGCGAGCTGGGCACTCGCAACATTAAGGTGGCGCTGCGCCGCCTGCGCCGTTTCGCGCGCGAAGGGGCGGCCGACGAGCTGGACCTCGACGCCACGGTCGCCGGCACCGCGCGGCAGGGCTGGCTCGACGTCGTCATGCGGCCGGAGCGGCACAATGCGGTCAAGATGCTGCTGTTGCTCGATGTCGGCGGGTCGATGGACCCGTTCGTGACGTTGTGCGAGGAACTGTTCTCCGCCGCGGCCGCCGAGTTCAAGCACCTGGAGTTCTTCTACTTCCACAACTGTCCCTATGAAGGATTGTGGAAGGACAACCGCCGCCGCTCCGCCGGGCGGACGCCGACGGCGGATCTGCTCGGCAGGTTCGGTCCCGACTACAGGCTGGTGTTCGTCGGCGACGCGTCGATGAGCCCCTATGAGATCAGCCATCCCGGCGGCTCCGTCGAGCACATGAACGAGGAGGCGGGTGCGACGTGGATGCGCCGGTTGACCGGCACATGGTCGACGGCGGCATGGCTCAATCCGGTGCCGCAGGAACGATGGGGCTATTCGCAGTCGATCCGACTGATGCGCGAGCTGATGGGCGACCGGATGTACCCGCTGACGCTGCCGGGCCTCGACGAGGCGATGCGCGAGCTGACCCGGCGGCGGTAGACGCCCGACGGAACCCCGGCCAGCGGCCGGCTGTTGCCCCTGCACCACATCCGGAGCCGCAACAATGTCCCATATCCCCGCATCGGCGATGCCGCACGCCAAGGCGCACGACGATCATCCCGACGCCGCCGATCCGCAATCCCTGTCTTCGTCGCCTGCTCCCCAGTCGCCATCGGCGTCCCAGTCGCCGTTCGCTTCTCCGGCTCAGCCCGCTCCCGCCGAGCCCTCGCCCGAGGCCGCTTCGCCACCTAAGGATGCCGGGCCGGGCGCGGGTTCGTCCCTGCCGTACGGCACGATCGCCGCCGTCGGCGCGCTTGCCATCGGCGGCATCGTGGCGGCGCTGGCGCTGCGCCGTTCGGATCCGCTGCCGCCGGCGCCCGTGAAGGGCAAGGGTGGTCGCCCGCGCAAGCACGCCAAGGCCGACTGACCGCCGCCGCGGGGCCGCGAAGTCACGGCCCCGCGCCTCAGGAGGCGAGCGCCGGCCGCCGCCCGAGCGCGGTGGCGAGCGCCAGATGCCGGCGCTCGACGGTTTCGCCATATAGAGCCCGATCCTGCGTCACCAGGTGCAGGGTCACGGTTTCGGCGTCGGCCTGAAGTCGTGATCGCAGCAGTGGCCCGGCGAGCCCGCCGGACAGTCGCTGGCCCAGTCGCATGGCGAGGCCCCAGACGGTCGCCCGCTCGATCGCGTCGCGCGTCGCGAGGCGCGCGATCGGATCAGGTGGCATCGGGCCGCCGCCCAGGCTGACATGCAGCGTCTGCGCGATCTGCGCCCGGCCTGGTGCATCGATGCCGACCCAGTTGCCGTGCAGCGCGATCTCGACCCCGCGCTCGGCCCGGAACTCGGGATTGGCCCGCCAGCCCACGTCCGCGAGCAGGCAGGCCGCCAGTCGCAATCGCGCCGCCGCGACGGTGTCGCGATCGAACAACGGCGCCAGCCACCGGTCGAGCAGGTCGCCATGTTCGGGGAACCGGCCCTCGCGACCGCCCTCGTCGCGGCAGGCGACGATCAGCGGATCCTGCGCGCGCGTGGTCGCGTCCAGTTCCTCGTAGAGCAATCCCTCGCGCAGGCCATAGGCGGACACGACCGTCCCGCTGCTGCCGAGCTGGCGCAGCAGCAGCGTCAGGATCGCGGCCGCGTCCGCCAGCGTCGGGATGCGCCCGGACGACAGGCCCGGCACCGTGCGGAGGCGAGCCTTGCCCATCTGGCCAACCGTGCGGCCGAGATGCGCGATCGTCTCGGCGCTCATCGCATAATGCTGGATGATCGGCAGCGGATAGGCGGACAGCTCCATGTCGAGCCGCGCCAGCGCGCGCCACGACCCGCCGACGAGGTACAGCGGCAGCTCGCGGCCCCGCCCCGTCCAGCCGGCGTCGGCGATCAGCTTGGCCACCGCCTTGTCGAATCCCGCCGGACCCTTGGCGCGAAGCCCGGGCAGGCGCAGCACGCCGAGCGGGAAGGACGCGCGCTCGCCCAGCCGCCCGCCCTGCACGCGGACCAGTTCGAGCGAGCCCCCGCCCAGATCGCCGACGATCCCGTCGGCGTCGGGCATCGCCGACAGCACGCCCGATCCCGCCGCCAGCGCCTCCTGCTCGCCCGACAGCAGCTCGACGTCGAGGCCGACCTTGTTCGCGGCCTCGATCAGCTCCTGGCCGTTGGAGGCGTCGCGCACCGCGGCGGTGGCGACGGTCCGCAGCCGCGTCACCTCCATCTCGCCCGACAGCCGCGCGAAGCGGGCGAGCGCGGTCCGCGCGACGGCGAGCCCCGACAGAT
>NZ_CAHJWW010000027.1 GCF_903643035.1 Sphingomonas bacterium
CAGGGGGTGGAAACGGGTCGTCTGGTGAGCCCCACAGGCGAACCGCACGACACCGCGCCACCTCCTGACTCTACTCGGCAACTCGCGCTTTCAGGCGGTCAGTTTGGATGTCCGCTCGGCAATACGGCGCCATCACCCGAAAGCTCGGGTGCCGCGGCGGCGCCCGCTTGGCCAGCGATCAGTGCGTCGAGCCTGCTGTACAGCTCCTGGAGCTCGTCGCGCTCCTTCGTGTCGGCGGCGAGCGCGATAGCCTGGCGAAGCGCGACCTCCGCCTCGCCGGTCCGGCCCGCGGCCTCGTGGAGCTTTCCGAGGCTAGCGTAAGCGTCGGCGGCCGCGTCGTGGCGCTGCGTGGTCTCGAACAGCCCAGCAGCCTTGTCGTAAGCCCGCTGCGCCTCGTCATCGTGGCCGAGCGTCTCAGCCACGCGGCCGAGGTGGTCGACGGCATCCGCCAGCTTGGACAGGTCTCGTGCGCGCTCCAGCACCTCCTCAGCGGCGAGGTAGGCTTCTCTTGCCCCGTTCAGTTCGCCAAGCTCTTCAAGTGCCGACCCGCGGCCGACGTGCAGGTCACCGAGGTCCTCCGACAGGCCCGCCTCCTCGTTGATTCTTATTGCGTCGGCATAGAGGCCCGCCGACCGGCGATGGTCCCCGTCTTCCTGGGCGAGTCTCGCCCTGACCGTGACGGTACGGGCGAGCAGGGCCGGTCGGGGCGACACGTCGAGCAGCGCCTCCGCGTTCGCGAGCAGCGCGTCCTGTTCCGGTCGCTCGTCGGGGCCCGATAGCAGGTCGGCGAGGTTCACCTGCGCCTCAGCCGAGTAAGGCCCCTTCTCCGCCGCGAGGTGGGCTACGGCCTCCCGTGCCGTGAGCACGGCCTCGTTGTTGCGGCCGAGCCGGGCGAGCAGCCGGCTATCGCCGACCTGCGCGCGCCCGAGCAGCACCACATCGTTTACCGCACGCGCGAGGTTGGCCGCGCGCTCGTACATGGCAGCGGCCTGCGTCTTGCGGTGCTGCGCGGCCAGGAACTCGCCGTAGTCGAGCATGGCCTCCACGTCGCCGGCGCCCGTGGCGCGCTCGGCCATGATCGTTTCCGCTAACGTGATGAGGCCCTGGCGCACTAGGCGCCGCGCCCGGTCGAGAGGTGCCTCGGTTGGACCGGCCTCGTCGGCGCCCGCTCTTGGCAGTTCGGGCAGCGTCGGTCCGCTGACCGAGTCCGCAGGTACCGCGTCGGGCACGCCGCCGGCCAGTTGCCCCGCCTGGTTCCCAGCCGTCTCGAGCTCGTGCACGCACGAGGCCAGGAAGGCCCTGAGCCTGTCTTCGAAGTCCCGAACACTCTCGAACTGGTAGTACATTAGCTGCCGTTCGCGCTCGAGCTCGCTCTTGAAGTCGAGCACCGCCCTGAGCTGCTTGCCGGGATCGGCGATTTGGTTGGGTGCCACGCTCATGAAGAAGACCTGGATGTGCTTCATGGGCTTGTCCGGGTCGGCGTGGCAGCGGTTCGCCAGCCGGTATTCCTCCTCCGTGCCTGAGGTGGCGCCGTCGGGCGCGCCCGACTCACTGCCCCACCTGTCCTGCAGTACAAGGACAAGCGCGTCGCACTCTTCCAGTTCGCGGTTGATCAGCGCCTGCGGTCGGCCCAGCCCGCCCAGCGTCGCCTCCCAAGCAACCGGGATGAAAACGACCTTGCGCCTGATCGCGTCCTCGACGTTGTACTTCTCGAGCACTGCCCTGAAGGTGTTGCGCACCTCAGTCAGCCCGCCGGGGGACGCGATGAAGATGCGGAAACCGGTCAGTTGTGTCGTCAAGCGAGTCCCCTTCGCATCGCCAAGCGCCATGATAGCCGGCGCGCGCGGCGCCTCAAGCGAATCGATGAAAATGCTGGCGGAGTAAGCCAAGGCGTCGGCTGCATGCCGTCCGCCCCCGGTCGACGGGGTCCTCGGGGCCAGCCGAGCTGGGGCAGCAGGACTTCGGCTCGAAACCACCGCAGGGGATCGACAGATTGGAGGCCGTTCCGTGCGTCCCGTCCGCGCCCGGGCGCCTTCGCGCGTGTGCCGGGCCCGTCCTAGTGCGCGCGGGAGGCGAGACGTCGCGCGAGGGCGCGCCCGGTGGGCGTGAGCTCGCCGCTCGCGGCCACGGCGGCGGCTTCTGCGGTTTCCGCGTCGATGGCCTCGAGCCGACGCCGGAGGTACTCTGTCCGGCTCGGGTCGGCTGAGGCGGGCACAGCGCACAAGAGCTCCTCCACCGCTCGGAACACGTACAGGCCGTGCAGTACCCCCTGGGCAGGGCGCGGCCGACGCTGCCAAGGCGAAGACCAGCGCTCCTCCTCGCCGGCAACGAGTGGGACCACGTCCTCGGCCAGGCTGAGCTGGAGGTGCATCGCCTCGTGCACGAGCGCCTCGGCGACGCGCAGACCTTCGTGCTTTACCGGCGCGTCGTGGATGCCAACGAAGACGGAGAATGGCACCTCGGGATCGCTGTAGCTCACGTCGTAGGCGGGGTCGGCGGTCATTAGTGGGTGCAGCGAGCGCACCAGTGCCGCCACGGTCGCCGCCGCCGCAGGTGACGCCGCCAGCTCCGCCAGTCCTGCGGCCAGCGCGTCGCGCAGGCGGTCGGGCGGCAGGCGCGCCTCCCTGATGCCGAGCTCGGCGTAGCGCTGCGGGATGCTGCCGGCGAAGGCCTCGACGAGGATCGGCTCGCCCGGTCCCTGTATCGGAACCAGCGTGGTGACGATCCGCCGCGGTGCGGGGTCTCCCGCCAGGGCGCGAGCCGTCGAGTAGCCCGCCTGGTCGATCCCGACTGCCATCAGCCGTCGCCAGCCGACCGCAGACAGGATGGCGGGCATGTCGGAATCGAGGACGGGACCCTCGGTCTCTAGCGCGCGACGAACGTTGTCGGCGATCACGCGACCGACCGGCGAAACGTGTATACGACCGTGAAGCGCTCGCCCGAGCGGACGGTCGAGACTGCGTGGTGCGAGCGCGCGGAGATTTCGAAGCCGAACCCGCTGCCGTGCTCGGGCATGATCACGTCTACGAGCGTCTCGGGCGCGTCGCCCGCGAAGATCATCAGGAGCCCGCCGCGGTCGGCGCTCCAGCCCTCGTTGAACTGCACCAGGAGACGGTGGGTCTCCTCCTCCCCGATGTGGTCGTTGTGGATGCGGATGGTCTGCCCCGCCGTAAGCCGGTGGGCGCAGGCTCCGACGAGTTCGAGCGGACCCGCATCGTAAAGCAATCGCTCCAGTGCCTGGCGCACGCCCCCGACGAAGGCGTCAGACACGAGGTCCGCCACCGGGGCGGGCGGTGTCGCACCGAGCAGGTCGATCTCATGCTGCTCGTAGAAGTCCTCCACCCTGAGGCGCCAGTCCGCCTCGTCCCGCAGCCAAGCGAGGGTCGCCCCGGCCAGCCCTGGCTCGATCAGGCCGGGCGCGCGGAAGTGCGGAAAGGGGTCCTGGGCGGCCTGCGCCCGGTCGAGGTTCGGCGTCACGCCACTTTGGCCAGCCCGACGCGCCGCCGCATCGCTGCGATCAGCGTCTTCTGGTCGGCGCAGAAGACGCTCGGGTTCGCGAGGCCACCCGCCGCGCTCCACCGGTGTGTCGGCATGCCGCCGCCGCAGACCGCGAGCTCGGGGCAGGACAGACACGCCGACGCGCTCGGCCGCTGCGCGGCGTGGTAGGCCGCGAACTCGGGCGAGGAGGCGAAGGCTACGACATCGTCGCGCAGGATCGAGGTTGGGCGAGCAAAGCGGTCGCCCGCGCGGGCGGACTTGAGCGTGTCGTTCTTCGCGAGCCCGCCATCGGTATCCACGACGAGGATCCCGTACTCGGCGGTGCCGACGCCCTCCTTTCGCGAGGCGCCGCCCATCGCGAGCCGTAGCATATCATCAAGCACCCGCACGCGAATCGGAGTCGGGTCGGCGAGGTAGTGGTCCAGCATGCGGACCATCCAGTCGCCGTACTCGGTGCTCGCGTGAGAGGCCTTCCCAGGCGGCAGAGCGTCGTGGTTCCCGTCGCGGTAGAGCACGTCGATGCTGGGCGCGCCGAGCGCCTTGAGGTGCTCGTAGACCGCCGCGGGCTCGGCCGCGAGATCGATTACCGCGAGCAGCCCAGTGAGGAGTTCTCGCCCGGCAGGGTGGGCAAGCACCCTGCGCACCGCGGTCGCTACGCGGTCGTGCGAGCCGCGGCCGGCGTGGTCCGGACGGTGGGCGTCGTGCACTTCAGCTGGGCCGTCAAAGCTAATGCTGATTCCGACGTCGTGCTTGGCGCAGATCGCGATCACCTCGTCGCTGAGCAGGAGGGCGTTGGTCTGCAGGTGCAGTCCAGAGGCGGGACCTAGCGCCTCGCGCAGCGTTCGGCAGGCGCGCTCAAAGCGCTCGGCCCCGATCAGCAGCGGTTCGCCGCCGTGGAAGACAACGCTGAGCGGGGCGGCCTGCGCCGCGACCAGTCTCGCGAGTTGGCTCGAGAGGACGTCAACCGTTGCGTTCGCCATGCGCTTGGGCTGCAGTCGCCAAGCATCGTCGCCCATCTGGTAGACGTAGCAGTAGTCGCAGTTCAGGTTGCACCGGCTCGCCAGCTTGACGAGCACGGTGTCGATCCGGATCATGTCGCGTGCCGGCCGCTACCGGTTGTGCCGGTTGTGCATGCGGTTGTAGGCGGTCGGCTGCGACTCCGTGCTGTTCCGGACCTCCTCCATCAAGCGTGCAAGCGCAACGCTGTCCAGCTGCACCGTGGTCGGACGCGCCTTGTTAGCGGTCGGGGCGATGCGGGTGCTCTCCATTGCAAATCTCCATGGCGGGTGCGTCACCTATAGCATGGCGCTTCGCCAATCCAAAGTCGCATAAGCCGAACGACCCAAGGAACACCTGACTTGCTATCTTTGCTAGACTACCAAGCATTGCCTGCTCTTCCTGTGCAGGATGTGCACGATACGGCAATAATCCGACCAGTTCTGGAGCCATCTCGGAGTTGCATGATGACAAAACAAGGTCAGGCGTCTTGCGCGACATTGTGCTAGTCCGTTCTGCAGTCTCAACTAACATTTAACCTTCCGCGCCAGTCAAAATAATTTGTTCGATTTGCTTAAAGCCGAGAGATGCCAGCTTCGACAATCGAGGTGGTTCGCTGGACATTGAGGTGCCTGCGGCGGGTTCGGCACGAGCATTCATCATGCCGGGAGTGGATTAGCCGCTATGAAGGTCCTGGCCATCGCGCTGAACGGCGATTGGGGCAGGGGCGCCTCCGCATAGAGCCTCCTCGCGTCGCTAACAATCTTGACCGCCGCAGGATGGGGGTCGCCGGCGAAGATCCAGGCCTGCGCGTGCGCGTCCCGCAGGGCGGCGATCCGCATGTCGCGGGCGCGGTGCTCCAGCCTGTCGAGGCCGAGCACCTCGACGGTGGCCTGACCTCGTGGCGTACGTCCTACCGGCAGCTCCTCCACGAACTCGATGTGTGCGTCGAGGTCTGTGTCCACGTCGGGCTTGAGCAGGAGCGTGCCCTCGACCGTCAGGTCCACGTGATGGTTCGCAGCGCGCTTGGCGGGGTCGGCGAGCGGGAAGAGCGTCTTCTTGTTGCTGCGATTGCAGAATTGGCAGGCGAGCAGCAGGTTGTCCCAGCAGTAGGCGAGCCAGTAGTAGCCGGGCAGGACCGGCGTCGCGCCGCGCTTCTGGGTCACCGCCCCCTTGGGACGCCAGTGGTCGATGTGGCCGTCCGCGTAGGGTTTGGGCACTACTACCTCGCAGTAGGCGCACTTGCCGTGCTGATCCTCCTCAAGTTTCGATCGGACCGTCTGGTGGCCATAGACCCCGGCCTTGAAGTCGAAAGTCTTCCGGCCGTCGTCATATGGCTTGGGATCCTTGTCGTAGTCGGCTCGGTGCGTGGCCGCCGCGTTGGCGCCAGCGTTCAAGAGGACCGCGGGCGCGTTGCCCTTCACAATGCTGATCACAGTGCTATGCCGACGTCGTTCTGCTCGTCGGCTGTCATAAGGCTTTCGAGCTCCGCCTCCGTGACGTGGGCGCCTCCCTGCAGCGCATGAGCCACGCGGTTCAAGCCGAGCAGGCGGTATTTTTCCGACGAGTCCAGGTCGCGGCGCTGCAGCAGGCTCCTGCGCTCACGGAGCAAGGCTTCGAACCGGGTAGCCAGCGAAGTCTCGAGCTCGAAAAGCCCGGTCACGACCTCGTCGAGCTTGACCGCGGAGACCGGGAAGGGGTCGGGCGCGATCACGGAGTGCGATCCCTGCCAGCTCACGATAGAGATCGGGTCACCCTGTGCGACGCTCTCCTGGGCGGTCACTGGGGAGTGCGTCGTGACGATAAACTGGATGCGCGGAAAGTGCTGCAGTAGCTGCGCTCGCAAGCTCCTCTGCCAGACGGGGTGGAGATGCAGCTCGACCTCGTCGATAAGCACGATCGCGCTTTCGGAGAATGGATCGGGACTGCCGGGGAATCGCACGTGAAGGCGCCAAGCTAAGTCCGCTATCCAGGCTATGGTCGTCTGCGCGCCCAGGCTCAGGTCGGCCAGCGGCACCAATCCTGACCGGGTATCCACCCTTATCCCTCCAGTGCCCCGGATGTGGACCTTTTCCTTCGTCAGGTCCGGTACTAGCGCGATGAGTACCGTCTTCAGCTTGTCGAGAATGCGATCGAGCCTAAGTGCCGCCTCCGCGTCGTCGTTTCGCGCCGCGTCGAGCGACTGGTAGTCGAGCCTCTCCGCCACCTCGTCCGGATCAAACAGCGCGATTCGTTCGTCGAACAGGGCTTCGGTGGCCTCCACCTCGGCAAAGTCGGCCATGTTTTTGTGTCCAGCGTGTCTGAATGCGCTGTAGGCGATGACCAGCGGCCCGTTGCCTTCGAGGCGCCGCTGTGCCCTGATGGGTTCGGCGGAGACCAGCTTCCCACTTGCGGTCCGGATCCTGTAGCCGATTGAGAAGCTCTCGCCGCTTTCGAAGGTGAGGTCTGCCTCGAGCGCAGCCTCGACCGCTTCGCCCTTTCGCACTAGGCCGATGATCCTCGCGTTCTCGTAGTCGGCCATACCCGGCTCTGCCCAGGATGGCGGCGCCGCCTCCTCGCCCGTGCTCTGGGCTGGCTCGTCCGTTCCGAACGACGGCACGGGACGCAGGGCGGCGAGGGCTTGGAGCAGTGTGGTCTTGCCCACGCCGTTCTCCCCGATGATCACGCACCACCGGGAGGGCACTCCGTCCTTGGAGAGGTCTAGCGTCTGCCGCCCACCGAACGCGCGCACGTTCGTCAGCGAGAGCCTGAGATAGTATATGGGATCGGTCATCATGACCTCATTAGTCGCGTGCGCGCCGGCGGGCGAACTCTTTCCATGCTGGCGAAGGCTGTCGCATCTAGCTCAGGCTGCCAACCCGATTGACGAAGCGCCCGGGAACCCGGCCGCATGGCCGTCAGGAGTCGAGCCCGTCAAGCAGGCTAGGCAGCAGCGCGGCGACGATGCGACCGATCTCGAGGTGGACGCGCACGATACCGGCTATCGCGTCCCGCTAGCACTGAGAGCTGCTGTATCTTCCTTGCGGTGAAAATTTCGCCGCGCCCCGGGCGGCGGGCGGATTTCGATCCGCCACGCGACACCACCGCTGCGCGATGTGAACAAAAGTGTGGCCCGCCCCGTTTCCAAGCTGGATGTTGAGGTGATTTGATCGGTCTGCGTCAACGTATGCGGTCTCGTGGGTGAATCCACGGCCAAGATGGACATCCGCGCGTCCAGAGCTCCGAAATGGCGGCGGCATCGAGTGCCAATTCGTTCACCGGGCTTTCCGAACGCCGATTGACTGTCAGGCCATCTGCTCGATCCTTCCTGCAAACACCGTGGGCTACACGCCTCTCAGCGCGCTGCCGATCTGATCACGCCGCGGCGGGGTAGCCGCGCTCGAAGGTGGAGCCTTTGCGCAAGGCTGCCCAGGCGATCCGCGCCAGCTTGTTGGCCAGCGCCACGGACGTTCGCTAACCAGCACGTCGGGACCTTCATGATCGGAAAGGCATGCGTCAAAAGCGGTCGTGGCGCGGAGATGAATGAACGTCTGGAGTTGGAAAGCAGGGAAGGGGCCCCGAATGACCGCAAGTGGGTCGTTGCTGCGTCCGCGATCTAATTGCCGGGACGCAGCAACGAAGCGCTTTAGCCGTGAGGGCGCATGACGACCTTGATGACGCCATCTTCCTTGTCGCGGAACTTGGCATACATCTCGGGCGCGTCCTCAAGGCTGGCCGGGTGAGTGATGACGAAGCTCGGGTCGATGGCGCCGGCCACGATCTTCTCCAGCAGCGGCTTGGTATAGCGCTGGACGTGGGTCTGCCCGAGCTTGATCGTCAGCCCCTTGTTCATGGCCGCTCCGATCGGCAGCTTGTCGCCCATGCCGACATAGACGCCAGGCACCGACACCGTGCCGCCCTTGCGGCAGCTGATGATCGCCTGCCGCAGCGAGTGGACGCGGTCGGTGGCAAGCATCATGCTCGCCTTCACCTTGTCCATGACGGCGTCGGCCGAGCCGTGTGCGGCAGCCTCGCAGCCGACCGCATCGATGCAGCTGTCGGGGCCACGGCCCTTGGTCCGCGCCTGCAGCTCGTCATAGACGTCGGTCGTACTGAAATCGATCGTCTCGGCGCCGCCGGCCTCGGCCATGGTGAGACGCTCGGGCACCTCGTCGATCGCGATCACGCGGCCGGCACCCATCATCAGCGCGGAGCGGATCGCGAACTGGCCGACCGGGCCGCAGCCCCAGATCGCGACGGTGTCGCCCGGCTCGATCTGCGCGTTCTCGGCGGCCATGTAGCCGGTGGGGAAGATGTCGGACAGGAACAGCGCCTGATCGTCAGTCACGCTGTCCGGGATCTTGATAGGCCCGATGTCGGCCATCGGTACGCGCAGATACTCCGCCTGACCGCCGCAGTAACCGCCCAGCATGTGGCTGAAGCCGAACAGGCCGGCGGGCGAGTGGCCCATTGCCTTGGCGGCCATCTCGGCATTGGGGTTGGTGCGATCGCAGGCGGCGAACAGGCCCTTCTTGCAGAACCAGCAATCGCCACAGCTGATCGTGAACGGCACCACCACGCGGTCGCCGATCTTCAGGTTCGTCACCTCGGACCCGAGCGCGACCACCTCGCCCATGTTCTCGTGGCCCAGGATGTCGCCCGCCTCCATCGTCGGCTGATAGCCGTCGAGGAGGTGAAGGTCCGACCCGCAGATCGCGCATGCCGTGACCTTGATGATCGCGTCGCGCGGATGCTTGATCTCGGGATCCGCGACCGTGTCGACGCGGACGTCACCCTTACCGTGCCAGCATAGTGCGCGCATGTATCTTCTCCGTCTCAGCAGGAGCTCCGCCGGGATCGGAAAAGCAACTGAGCCGGATCAACGTCCCTGATCGTGGAACGGGCTCGGATGCCTTGTGGACATCGCCCTAGTCGAGGCCGACCGGTGCGCTCATCCCCGACCAGTCCGAATAGCCGACCGAGCCTCCCCCATACCAATATTGCTTGGGAGCCTCGGCGAGCGGGGCGCCGGTCCGCAGGCGCTCGACGAGATCGGGATTGGCGAGGAACGGCCGGCCGAAGCTGAACAAGTCAGCGTCGCCATGGGTCAGCGCCTCCTCGGCGAGTTCGAGCGTGTACTGGTTGTTGGCGATGTACGCGCCGGTGAAGCGCTTGCGCAGCTCCTGGAAGTCGATGCCGTCGGGCACGTCGCGCGTCTGCTGTGTCACGCCTTCGATGTCGTGGATGTAGAGCAGGCCGATCTCGGACAGTGCGTCGACGAACGCATCGAAGGTCTGCGCGGGCTGGCTGTCGAGCGGCGTCTTGCCGGGCTCGGTGGTTGCCGGAGAGATGCGGATGCCGACCCGCTTGGCGCCCCAGACCTCGACCACGGCACGAACCACGTCGAGGGGAAAGCGAAGGCGGTTCTCGATCGATCCGCCATACTCGTCCGTCCGCCGGTTGGTGCTGTCGCGGATGAACTGCTCGAGGAGGTAGTTGTTCGCGGCATGAACCTCGACGCCGTCGAAGCCGGCTGCCTTCGCCTGGGCGGCGGCGTGGCGGTAATCCTCGACGATGCCGGGAATCTCGTCCGTCTCGAGCGCGCGCGGAGTAACGAAGTCCTTGAGGCCGTCGTTGGTGAACGCCTGTCCCTCCGCCGCGATCGCGGACGGGGCGACGGGAAGCTCGCCGCCGTGCAGGTCGGGATGCGAGATGCGGCCGGTGTGCCAAAGCTGGAGGAAGATCATGCCCTCGCGCCGGTGCACGGCCTCGACGATCGGCCGCCAGGCCGCGACCTGCGCGTCCGACCAGATGCCGGGCGTCATCGCATAACCGCGTGCCTGGGCCGAGATGTTGGTCGCCTCGGTGATGATGAGGCCCGCATCGGCACGCTGGCCGTAATAGTCGGCGGCGAAGCCGGGCGGCACACCCTCCTCGTCCGAGCGGCTGCGTGTCAGCGGCGCCATGACGATGCGGTTCTTGAGGTGCAGATCGCCGATCGTGACCGGTTGCAGGACGCGGCTGGCAGGTGAAGCGGACGAAGGATGATCCTCCGTGGGGGACGACGAGACCCCGAGCGAGGCGAGGCTTACAACGCGCGAACGCCGGCTTGCTCCCAGGTGAAGGTGACGCCGAGACCGGGCCGGCTCGAGATCGTCCGGATAACTGTCTTCAACGGGACGACCCGACGTGGTGACAGCCTGGCCTGCCGCAACCACATCATCTCGTGGCGCTTTGACGGGAACGGGCCCGTGAATGGTAACGTTACCCCGGCATCCCCTATGTGAGAAGCGCCCATGAACGTCCAACTCAAGCCCATCGCCGATCAGGTCGTGGTAATCACCGGCGCGTCGTCCGGGATCGGGCTCGCGACGGCACGGCTCGCGGCCGAGCGCGGCGCCAAGCTGGTCCTGGCGGCGCGGAGCGAGGGCGCGCTCCGGCAGCTCGTGGAGGAGGTTCGCGGCAAGGGCGGGCAGGCGATCCACGTCGTCGCCGATGTCGGCCGGGAGGACGACGTGCGCCGCATCGCCAGCGAGGCCGAGGCCGCGTTCGGCCGCGTCGACACCTGGGTCAACAACGCCGGCATCGGTCTCTACGGCCGCCTCGAGGACACACCGGTCGACGACATGCGCAGGCAGATGGAGACCAACTACTGGGGCCAGGTCTACGGCTCGCTGGAAGCGGTGAAGCTGCTGCGGCGCCACGGCGGCGGGGCGATCATCAACGTTGGCAGCGAGGTGTCCGAGCGCGGCATCCCGCTCCAGGGCAGCTACTGTGCGACCAAGCACGCGGTGAAAGGCTTCACCGAGGCGCTCCGCATGGAGCTGGAGTGGGACGAGGCGCCCATCTCCGTCACGCTGGTGAAGCCGGGGCAAATCGACACGCCGTTTCCCGTCAACGCCAAGAACCACCTGTCGTCCGAACCCCACCACGTGCCGCCCGTCTACGCGCCCGCGGTGGTGGCTGAGACGATCCTGCATGCGGCGGTGAAGCCGGTGCGCGACGTCTATGCGGGCGGCGGCGCCAAGGGGATGGCGACGATGGCGCATTTGGCACCGGGCGGCATCGACCGGCCGATGGAGAAGATGGTCATCCCCGGCACGCCCAGCGGTCGGCCGCCGCTCCGGCCGATGGAGCGGAACGGCCTCGACCATGCCACCGAACGGCTGGAGGAGCGGGGCAACTACGAAGGCCACGTCATGCGGACGAGCCTCTACACCAAAGCCGCGCTCAATCCGCTGGCCACCGCGGCGGCGCTGATCGGCACCGGCGCCGCGCTGTTCGCCGCGCGCAAGCTCCTGCCGCACCTGCCGGCCAGGATCGGCGGCAGTGCCGGCGACACGACGGCCAAGGCGCTGCACATCACCCTGGAGGCGCGCCCGGGCAAGGCGGACGAGGTCGCGGCGCTGCTCGCGGGCATCCTGGCCGAGGTGGAGAGCGAACCGGCGACGCGGCCATGGTTCGGCCTGCGCCACGATGGCTCGACGTTCGAGATTTTCGAGGCGTTCCCGGACGAGGCCGGGCGCGAGGCGCATCTGACCGGCAAGGGCGCGGCACTGCTGATGGCACGGTCAAACGCCCTACTAGCGAAGCCGGCCCGGATCGATCGACTGGATGTGCTGATGCGGAAGGGTGAAGCCGCACCTGACATTCCGATGGTTAAAGCATCAGATCCCGCCGGAAAGTCCTGACGGCTGCCGTTTACAGGGTAGAAATGACCGGCGCGTGTGGAGGCATTCAGGGCGGCGGCGGCAGGATCGATTGTTCCGCCGGCACCGTCCGAGTCACGCGGACTCCTGGATCGGGCAACCGTCGAAGCGGCGTGGAACGCGGCGGAACGCTCGTACCGTGCCTCGAGGTGGCTTGGGCCACGTACCGCTCCGTCATCGCCCGCTGCCCAGCCATTCGATGACGCGGGCGTTGATCTTCTCGGGCATCTCGATGTGGAGCCAGTGGCTCGCGCCCTCGACGAACTCGAGCTTCCCGTCGTCGCACAGCGCCAGCCCCGCCTCGGCGACGTTGCGTTCGAGGAACAGGTCGTCGCCCGCCCACAGGATCAGCGTCGGCGGGGCAAGCCGCGCCGGCTTCTCGCCGTGCGGACGCTGGCGCAGCGCGCGATAGTAGTTCAGCATCGCGGTCAGCGATCCGGGATGCGCCCAGGCCTCGGCATAGCGGTC
This sequence comes from Sphingomonas bacterium, assembly GCF_903643035.1. GTDB lineage: Bacteria > Pseudomonadota > Alphaproteobacteria > Sphingomonadales > Sphingomonadaceae > Sphingomonas. The sequence goes on from NZ_CAHJWW010000027.1 coordinate 12,651, forward strand.
GAGCGCGCCCGGCTCGAACGTGCCCTTGTGTGCGCTGCCCTCGATCATGCCCCTGAGCCCGGCGAAGTCGAAGCTGCCGAGCGTCGCCTCAGGCACCCAGGGCAGCTGGAAGAACGCCACGTAGGTGCTTTTCAGCGCCTGGGTCGGATGCTTCAGCGCCTGCTTGCCCCAGACGTCGGGGTGCGGTCCGTCCATCAACACGACGCGCTCCAGCCGTTCCGGATACCTGGCCGCGACCCACCAGCTGATGACCGCGCCCCAATCGTGGGAGACAAGATGGAAGCGATCCGCGCCATACGCGTCGGCGATGCCGATCACGTCGGCGGCCAGCGTGTCGAGCTCGTACGCCGCGACCTCCTGCGGCGCGTCGCTGGTGTTGTAGCCGCGCATGTCGGGCACGACGACGTGATAGCCGGCCTCAGCCAACGGCGTGATCTGGTGGCGCCAAGCCCACCAGAACTCGGGAAAGCCGTGAAGCAGCACCAGCAGCGGCGCGCCCGGATCGCCTGCCTCAACGATATGGAGGTTCAGGCCGTTGATCCGCTTGGTCGTCTCGGTCCAGCCGGGCTGGAGCAGGTCGGTGGTCGAGCCCGCGCTCATGCCGGGATCTCCTCGATGCTGGCGGTGTCGGCGGCGGCGACACCGTTCTCGCGGTGGCGGAAGTCGCTGAGCGCCTTGTAGACCTGCAGCCGCGCGCGCATGACTCCGCCGAGCGGACGGTGGACCGCGAGACTGTGCGCGGGGCGGAAGGTCATCACCTCGTCGAAATAGCGGACCCGCTCGGGGCCGTAGGCGGCCTGCCGGGGCAGGCGGATCATCGCGACGGTCACGTATTGGCTGTCCTGCGCCGGCCATTCGACCGAGGTATCCTCGATCGGCTGCGTCTCGGCATTAGCCCATAGCTGCGCTCGCATCTCGAACACCGCGTCGTGCTGGTCGAAATAGTCGACTGCGGCGTGACGGAAGCCGTCCTCGTCTTGATGCGGATCGAGCTTCCAGTCGTCGAGAGCGAGCTGCTCGGGGGCGACCGGGAAGGCGCCGAGCTTGGCGACATAGTCGCCGAAACGGACGGGGCATTGGCTGAAATAATAGTCGTCGAGCGGATGACTGTAGGGGTGGCCGTAGAAGTCGAGCGTCGGACTAGGCCCGCCGGCGACCGCGTTCAGGACCTTGTTGATGTTGCGCGCGATGGAGGAGGCGGCGCTCTTCACACCTTCGGGCATCGGCGTCGTCAGGCCGATCTTCTTGGCCTGGGACAGGAAGCCCGCCGCGGTGCCGGCCGGAAAGGTCGGGCCGCTGGCCAGCACGAAATCCTGCGTCGGCGCATCGTGGCCGGGCAGCTTCTCGCCCTCAACCCCGAACACCTTGATCGCCATGCCGCGATGGGTGGACACGCGGTCGCCAAGGTTCTCGCCCGGCCCCTGCGCGAAGCGGACGGCCACCTGGTAGGTGCCGGCTTGGGCGAACAGCCCTTGAGCCAACTCGGGCGGCAGGCCGTCGACGACCGTCAGCTCGCCGATGACGCAGGCGGTGCTCTTGGCATGGCTGGCGCGGACGGCATGGCCTTCGCGCTTCTCGACCACCTGGCTCTCCTGGGTCATGCCCTTGATGATGCCGTCGATCGACTCATGCTCGTTCTCCTCAGGAGTTTCGATGTCGTCGCTATAGCGCAAATAGGTCATGGCTTAGTCTCCAGGGGGAGCGAGTGGTGGGCGATAAGGGCGGCACCGATCAGACGGCGGGTTCGAGCTCGACCTTCATCCAGCCCGGCAAGCGTTCGTCGAATGCCTTGTAGGCTTCGATCGCGCCGGTCATGGGCTCGACCTGGGTCAGGATCTTGACCGGGTCGAGCCGGCCGCTCGCGACATGGTCGAGCAGCACGTCGTAATAGGCGCGGTGGTTGGCATTGCCCATGCGCAGCGTCACGTTCTTGTTCATCGCCATGCCGATAGGAAAGGTGCGGTCGGTAGGCGGGTAGACGCCGATGATCGAGATCGTGCCGCCCTTGGCGACGCATTCCACGGCCCAGTCGAGAACCTGGCTCGGGTTGTCGCCGGCCTTGAAGTGGGAGGCGAACTTCCGCGCTGCGGGCTCGATCGCGTACTGCTCGACCAGCTCCTTGGCCTTGCCGAGCAGCCCCGGTGCGTCCGGTCCGCCGTGCGCGTGCTGCGCGTCGACGCCGACCGCATCGATGACCCGGCGTGCGCCGTCACCGCCGGTCAGCTTCAGAACCGCGTCCGGCACGTCGACCTCGTCGAAGTTGATGATCTCGGCTCCCTGCGCCCGCGCCATGTCGAGGCGGTCGGGCAGGCGATCGACCGCGATGACGCGGCCGCCCATCAGCTTGGCGCAAGCGATGGTGAGCTGGCCGACCGGGCCGCAGCCGAACACGAGGACGTGGTCGCCCTCATCGATCTGAGCCAGGTCGGCGCCGAACCAGGCGGTCGGCAGGATGTCGCTCATGAGGATCGCCTGATCGTCGCTGATCGCGTCCGGGATCGGCACGAGGTTGACGTCGGCCCACGGCACGCGCGCCTTCTCCGCCTGCAGCCCCTTCAGCCCGCCCGCGCCCTGCGGCCCGCCGAAAAAGGCGGTGCCCGCCCGCTTGCCCGCTGGATTGGCGTTGTCGCACTGCGCGTAGAACTGCCTGGCGCAGAACTGACACTCGCCGCAGCCGACAGTGGATGGGATGATAACCCGCTGGCCGACCTTGATGTCGCGGACCTCGGCGCCGACGCTTTCGACCACGCCGATGCCCTCGTGGCCGAGGATCTGCCCTTTCTTCATCCCGCTGAACGTGCCGCGAACGAAGTGGAGATCGGTGCCGCAGATCGCGGACGCGGTCAGGCGGACGATCGCGTCCTTGGGACTCTCGATGACGGGCTCGGGTACATCATCGATGCGGATATCGCCGATGGCGTGGAAAACGACGGCTTTCATGAAACTCTCCTCGGGATGCTCGTCACCGGGTCAGCGACGCGTCTCTACGGACGTGCAGCAGAACGCGACTGATCGGACGACATCACCGTCGGTCTTGGGCGTGAACGACGCTGCATTGGCCAGCGTCGAGGCGGCGGCATGCTCCGCATCCGGGCTGTCGACCGGCAGCACATGCTCTGCGATGGTATCGCCGCTGGCCGGATCGAAGATGCGGATCGTACAGGCATAGGACTTCAGTTCCGTCATGCGCGCGCCGCCTGCCCGGCATGCTTGCCCTCGCAGAACTCTTCGACGAGCTTGGCGCAGAAGGCTGGCAGGTCGTCGGGATCGCGGCTGGTGATGAGCCCCTGGTCCACGACCACCTCCTGATCGATCCAGGTGCCGCCCGCATTGCGGATGTCGGTCTGAAGCGTGGGAAAGGAGGTGAGCGTGCGGCCTTCGACTTCATCCGCCTCGATCAACGCCCACGGCGCGTGGCAGATCGCGGCGACGGGCTTGCCCGCGATGAAGAAGTCGCGGACGAACCCCACGACAGCCTTGGAGCCGCGCAGCTTGTCCGCTCCGACCGCACCGCCCGGAATGATGAGCGCATCGAACTCGGACGCGGATACGTCGCCGATCGCCTTTTCGACGTTGAAGGTCGCGCCGGGGTCGAGATCGTTGTTGACCGTCTGCGCATCCTCGGTGCCGAGGCTGATGACGGTGACCGTGCCGCCGGCCGTCTCCACCGCTGCCTTGGGCTTGGCAAATTCGGGCTCCTCGGTGCCGCGCGGCGCGATGAGGATGGCGATCTTCCTGCCGTCGAGTTTCATGGTTCTACTCCGCTGACTTGGTAAGCGTGCCGGCGACCTGCCGGCGAACGATTTCGCTGATCCCGCCGAAGACGAGGTGGGAGGCATAGCCGTAGAGCGTGGTCGAGAGTGGGGCCTTCCACGGCGCATCGCCCAAGCCGACGGCGGGGACGGCTGCCTCGTCGAGCAGCGTCGCAGTTCCGAGCCCGAAGGCGGTGCCGTAGCCGGCGGTCACCGAGGGACGGAACTCGGCGGCGATGCCGTAAGCCATGCCGAGCCCGATCCCGAGCGCGTAGTGGACGCTCTGCCCGGCGAGGGGCTTGGCGGCGCCCGATATCTCGTGGCCAGTCGCGGCCTTGGCAACGGCATCCGCTGCCTGCTCCGTCGCGGGTTCGTCCTCGCTGCTCCCCGAGGGAAGCAGCGAGGACGTCGCCGCCTGTAAGCGATCCATCGCGAAAGAGGCGACGGCACCGGCGATTGCACCCGAGACGATCCCGCGTGCGACCCGGACGGGGGTGCCAACGTCGCTCATGCCGCAGCCCTCGTCGCCAGCTTGGCACCCGCGGCGGTCGCCAGGCCAAAAGCGACGTGGTTGACCGCATGCATGCCGATCGTCTTGGCGTCCGAGCGCCATTCTGGCTGCTTCACCCCCAGCAGCGGACCCGTCAACCAGTGCGCCACCCCGTAGAAGGCGAGACCAAAGGCGATGCCGCTTGGCACGACACCAACGTCATCGTCGGTCGCCGCGGCATAGGCCACGCCAGCCAGCGCCGACAGCAGCAGGTGACCACCCTGCACGGCGGCCTGCTCCTGACCGTCCGGCGGGCGATTGCCCGTCGGCACGTGGTGCACGCCAAGTTGATGCGCGGATGCTCGGCCGAGGTCGGTCAACTCGGACGCTTTCCGGGTCTTCTTCTCCTGCACCATCATCATCGCGGTGAGGCCGAGCCCCGCCACCAACGCCCCTGCGACCGCACCCGCCGTTCGCTTGCTGTTCATGGACGATCTCCCGCCGCCTCTTCTTGAAGATCATCGGGCAGCCCCTCCTCGCGACCGGGTACCGACATGTCGTAGGCATTGAGCAGCAGCGAGACGAGGCAGTAACCGCCGACCAGATAGATCAGCTCGGCGGTCTGCTCCTCGCCGAACGCCCGTACGGCGCGATCATAGGTGGAGGCGGGAAGTTGCCGCCGGCCGGCGAGCACGGCCGCCACATCGTAGGCGGCAGCTTCCTCTGCGGTCAGGTCGGCAGGGCGCTGGCCGGCAGCGATCGCCGCTACCTTCTCCGGTGACAGCCCCGCAGCCTCGCCGACCCGCTCGTGCGCATAGAGTTCGTAGCGCGAGTTGAACGCAGCTCCCGTCACCAGGATCGCCACTTCGTGCGCGGGCTTCGGCAGCTTGGAATTGTCGATCAGCGCCTTGGTGTAGGTCCAGGCGGCGCGGCCGAAGGAGGGGAAGCGCAGCATGGGGGCGAACGGCCCGACCAGCGCGCCGTCCCCTCGCTTCGACACGAACCCCTTCAGATGCTCGGTGATGTAGCCGGCCATCTCGTCGTTGAGCGCGCGCAGGTCGTCCGGCATCTCTGCCGGCGGGAACGGAGGCGCGCGCATCAGGCCGCCTCATCCATCTCACGTTTGAGCGAGGCCATGTCGATGACATAGCGGAAGCGGACGTCTTCGTTCTTCACTTTCTTGTAGGCCTCGTTGACGTCCTGGATGTCGATCACCTGCACATCGGGCGCGATGCTGTGCTCGGCGCAGAAGTCGAGAACGTCCTGCGTCTCCTTGATCGAGCCGATCAGCGATCCCGCGAGCGTGCGGCGGTGCATGATCAGTTCCTGGTTGTTGTACTTGGGCTGCTCGTTGAGCGCACCCACCGCGCAGAAGGTCGCATTACGCTTCAGCAGGGTGATGAACGGGTCGACCTCGTGCTTCTCGGGCACCGTCGAGAGGATGAAGTCGAAGTGGAGCTCGAGCTCCTTGTAGGCCTGCTTGTCGCCCTCGACGACGACCTGCGTCGCACCTAGTGCCTTGGCCGCCTCGATCTTGTCCTTGTCGGTGGTGAACACCGTCACCTCGGCGCCCATCGCCTTTGCGAGCTTCACCGCCATGTGGCCAAGACCGCCAAGGCCGACGATTCCGACCTTGTCGCCCGCCTTCACGCCCCAGTGGCGGAGCGGCGAGAAGGTCGTGACGCCCGCGCACAGGATCGGTGCGGCCGCCTCGACCGGGATGCCCTCGGGCACCCGAAGGACGAAATCCTCCGGCACGACGATGACGTTGGAGTAGCCGCCAAAGGTGTTGTCCTCGGCGTAGGTGTTGACCCCGTCGTCGGTCTGCGCGGCGGGTTTCATCGGACCGTTGTAGGTGGCGAGCCAGCTGTTGTGACCTTCGCAGTGATGTTCGTCGCCCTCGCGGCAAGGCTCGCAGCTCCTGCAGCTGTCGATCATGCAACCGACGCCGACCAGGTCGCCGACCTTGTGCCTCGTCACCGATGCGCCCGCCTCGCTGACGCGGCCGACGATCTCGTGCCCCGGCATGCAGGGGTAGACGGTATTGCCCCAGTCGTTCTC
>NZ_CAHJWW010000028.1 GCF_903643035.1 Sphingomonas bacterium
CCAAGATGAGCGAGGCGCACGGCTCGGGCTCGCTGACCGCGCTGCCGATCATCGAGACGCAGGCCGGCGACGTCTCGGCCTATATCCCGACCAACGTGATCTCGATTACCGACGGGCAGATTTTCCTCGAGACCGAGCTGTTCTACCAGGGCATCCGCCCGGCCATCAACGTCGGCCTCTCGGTGTCGCGCGTCGGCTCGGCGGCGCAGACCAAGGCGATGAAGAAGGTCTCCGGCTCGATCAAGCTGGAGCTGGCGCAGTATCGCGAGATGGCGGCGTTCGCACAGTTCGGCTCCGATCTGGACGCCTCGACGCAGAAGCTGCTCAACCGGGGCGCGCGGCTGACCGAGCTGCTCAAGCAGAAGCAGTTCGCGCCGATGCCGTTCGAGGAGCAGGTCGCCTCGATCTTCGCCGGCACCAACGGCTATCTCGACAAGGTGCCGGTCGGCGACGTGACCCGCTACGAGGAGCAGATGCTTGCCGAGATGCGCTCGCAGCATGGCGACGTGCTGGCGAAGATCCGCGAGACCAAGGACTTGGGCGACGAGGCGAAGAGCGGACTGAAGGGTGCGCTCGACGCCTTCGGCAAGACGTTCGCTTAAGGGCGGCGGGTGGCCAGTCTCAAAGCCCTCAAGGTCCGCATTGGCTCGGTGAAGTCGACGCAGAAGATCACCAAGGCGATGAAGATGGTCGCCGCCGCCAAGCTGCGCCGCGCGCAGGAGGCGGCGGAGGCCGGGCGCCCGTATGCCGAGCGGATCGGCGCGGTGGTCGCGAGCCTCGCCGCCCAGGTGCAGGTGGGCGAGGGCACGCCTCGGCTGCTCGCGGGAACGGGGCGCGACCAGGTCCACCTGTTCGTCGTCGCGACGTCCGACCGTGGCCTCGCGGGCGCGTTCAACACCAACATCGCCCGCCTCGCGCGCCGCCGCGCCGAGGAGCTGCGGGCCGAGGGCAAGACGGTGAAGTTCCTGACGATCGGCCGCAAGGGGCGCGCGGTGCTGGCGCGGCTGTACCGGTCGGACATCGTCCATTCGGTCGAGCCGGGCGATCTGGGCAAGCTGTCCTACGCCGACGCGCGCGCCTATGCCGACGAACTGCTGCGGCGGTACGAGGCGGGCGAGTTCGACGTGGCGCACCTGTTCTACTCGCACTTCAAGTCTGTGCTGACGCAGGAGCCGACCGAGTCGCAGATCATCCCGGTCGCCGCAGCCGTGTCGCCGGTCGCGGGGCTGGTGGCGAAGACGTCGGAGGACGGGCGCGCGATGGTGCCCGCCGCGGGCGGCGAGGCGGCGGTGGAGTACGAGCCCGACGAGGAGTCGATCCTCGCCAACCTGCTGCCCACCAACGTCGCCGTGCAGCTGTTCCGCGCGATGCGCGAGAACGCGGCGAGCGAGCAGGGCAGCAAGATGACGGCGATGGACAACGCCACGCGCAACGCCGGCGACCTCATCAAGCGCCTGTCCATCCAGTACAACCGCGCGCGCCAGGCCGCGATCACGACCGAACTGGTGGAGATCATCTCGGGGGCGGAGGCGCTGTGAGTGCCGAAGATATGCCGATGGGACGGCATCGCGATCGAGATGTTCTCGCCGGATCACCCGCCACCGCATTTCCACGCTCTTTACGCCGAGTTCGAAGCGAGGATCGCCATAGAGACGCTCGACGTGCTAACGAGCGATCTGCCCAATCGCGTGTTGGCCGAGGTAATCGGCTGGGCGCGGCAGAGGCAGGCCGGCCTGCTTGAGAATTGGGAGCTATGTCGAAGCAATCAGCCGCCCAGCAAGCTGACTCCTCCGGGATAGGCGTTTTCCCGCCGATTGTCCCGCGCGCGCCCTATCGCGTGTCCGAGGTGGAGGCGCTGGACGGATGGCGTCTACGCGTTCGCCATAACGACGGCGTCACCGGGTTCGTCGATATGGCGGGGCTCGTCCATGGCGCTCACGCCGGCGTGTTCGCCGCGTTGCGGGACGAGGCCTTGTTTCGGCGAGTCTTTCTCGATCTGGGTGCCGTTGCGTGGCCCGGAGAGATCGACTTGGCTCCCGACGCGATGCACGACGAGATCGTCGCCAATGGCGAATGGATATTGAACTGAGGATTTGAACACATGGCCACCGTCCTAGACCGCCCCGCCCCCACGGGCACCAACAACGTCGGCCGCATCGCGCAGGTGATCGGCGCGGTCGTCGACGTGCAGTTCGACCAGGGGCATCTGCCCTCGATCCTGTCGGCGCTGGAGACCGACAACAACGGCAGCCGGCTGGTGCTGGAGGTCGCGCAGCATCTGGGCGAGAACATGGTTCGCACGATCGCGATGGACGCGACCGACGGCGTGACGCGTGGGGCAACGGTGCGCGACACCGGCGCGCAGATCACCGTGCCGGTGGGTCCCGCGACGCTCGGCCGCATCCTCAACGTCATCGGCGAGCCGATCGACGAGCGCGGACCTGTCGACCAGACGCATCGCTCGCCGATACATGCGTCGGCCCCGCCGTTCGTCGACCAGTCGACCGAGAGCGCGATCCTGGTGACGGGCATCAAGGTGATCGACCTGCTCGCCCCCTATGCGCGCGGCGGTAAGATCGGCCTGTTCGGCGGCGCGGGCGTCGGCAAGACGGTGCTGATCCAGGAGCTTATCAACAATATCGCCAAGGGCCATGGCGGCGTGTCGGTGTTCGCGGGCGTCGGCGAGCGCACCCGCGAGGGCAACGACCTGTACCACGAGTTCCTTGACGCGGGCGTCATCGCCAAGGACGCGGACGGCAACGCGACGTCCGAAGGGAGCAAGGTCGCGCTGGTGTTCGGCCAGATGAACGAGCCGCCCGGCGCGCGTGCGCGCGTCGCCCTCTCCGGCCTGACGATCGCCGAATATTTCCGCGACGTCGAGGGACAGGACGTACTGTTCTTCGTCGACAACATCTTCCGCTTCACCCAGGCGGGGTCCGAAGTGTCGGCGCTGCTCGGCCGCATCCCGTCGGCGGTGGGCTACCAGCCGACGTTGTCGACCGACATGGGCGCGCTGCAGGAGCGGATCACGTCGACCAACAAGGGCTCGATCACCTCGGTGCAGGCGATCTACGTCCCCGCCGACGACCTGACCGACCCCGCGCCCGCCACCTCGTTCGCGCACCTCGACGCGACGACGACGCTGAACCGCGCGATCTCGGAGCTGGGCATCTACCCGGCGGTGGACCCGCTCGACTCGACCAGCCGCGTGCTGGAGCCGCGCGTCGTCGGCCAGGAGCACTACGACACCGCCCGCGCCGTCCAGTCGATCCTCCAGCGGTACAAGTCGCTGCAGGACATCATCGCGATCCTGGGGATGGACGAGCTGTCCGAGGAGGACAAGCTGACGGTCAGCCGCGCGCGCAAGATCCAGAAGTTCCTGTCGCAGCCGTTCTTCGTCGCTCAGGTCTTCACCGGCATCGAGGGCAAGTTCGTGCAGATCGAGGACACGGTCCGCTCGTTCAAGGCGGTGGTGGCCGGCGAGTACGACCATCTGCCCGAGAGCGCCTTCTACATGGTCGGCGGCATCGACGAGGCGGTCGCCAAGGCCGAGAAGATGGCCAGCGAGGCGTGACCGGCTCGGTGCGGGGCCTGCGTTAGGTCCAGGGCGTGAATGTCGACACGCTCTCGATCGCGCGCGAGCGGCGCGCCGCCGACCTGCCGCCCGAACAGGCGGAAGCGAGCGCGACGAAGGTCGATCTGGACCTTGTCCACGTTGATCTTGAAGCCGAGGGCGAGCAGAACCGTAGCAGTCTCGATGAGAAATCGAGCAGTTGCGCGCCGATATCGGGCGCATGAAGAACCAGGTCGTCCTCTGGGTCGTCGGCAGTCAGGTCACGCTCGCCGGTCTCATCATCGCCCTCATCAAATTGTAGGTCCCATGCTCCACTTCGAACTCGTCACCCCCGAGCGCCTCGTCCGGTCCGAGGACGTATACATGGTCACCGTGCCCGGCACGGAGGGCGATTTCGGCGTGCTGGAGGGGCACGCCCCCGTCATGTCGACGATCCGCGACGGTGCACTGACGATCCAGCGCACGCCCGGCGGCGCAAGCGAGACGGTCGCGATCGAGGGCGGTTTCGCGGAGGTCTCGTTCCGTGGACTGACGGTGCTGGCCGAGCGCGCGGGCACGACGGTGGGACAGGGCGGCGATCGGACGGTTGCCTCCGCCAAGGCTCCGGACCGGGCGTAAGGCGGTCGGGGCGGCCGCCCGGGCCGACGAGATCACAGGAAGCTGTACGGATCGACGTCGACGCTCACGCGCACCTTCGACGGCCAGTCCAGCGCGCCGAGCCACTCGCGGATCACGTCCTGCACGTCCAGCGCGCGGCGGGCATGGACCAGAAGGCGATAGCGGTGGCGGCCACGCAGCATCGCCAGCGGCGCGGGCGCGGGGCCATAGACATGGCAGCCGTCCATCTCGGGCGCGGCGCGGCCGATCGTGCGCGCGGTCTCCAGTGCCGATCCCTGATCTTCCGACGACACGACGATCGCGGCATAGCGCCCGAACGGCGGCGCGCCCGCCTCGCGCCGCGCGTCGGTCTCGGCGGCATAGAAAGCGTCCGCGTCGCCGGTCACCAGCGCCTGCATCACTCGCGCGCCGGGCTGGTGCGTCTGGATGAACACCCGGCCCGGCTTCTCCCCGCGCCCGGCGCGACCCGAAACCTGGCGCACCTGCTGGAAGGTCCGCTCCGCCGCGCGCAGGTCGCCGCCCTCCAGCCCCAGATCGGCATCGACTACGCCCACCAGCGTCAGGTTGGGGAAGTGATAGCCCTTGGTCACGAGCTGCGTACCCACGACGACGTCGATCTCGCCCGCGTCCATCCTCCCCACGAACTCCGCCGCCCTGGCCGGCGACCAGATGGTGTCCGACGTGACGACCGCCACCCGCGCCTGGGGGAACAGCGCGGCCACCTCGTCGGCGATCCGCTCGACGCCGGGGCCGCAGGCGACCAGCGTGTCCTCGCCCCGGCATTCCGGACAGACGCGCGGTGTCGGTTCGGCATGGCCGCAATGATGGCAGGTCAGTCGGCGGATCAGCCGGTGCTCGACCATCCAGGCGGTGCAGTTGGGGCATTGGAACCGATGCCCGCAGGTGCGGCACAACGTCAGCGGCGCATAGCCGCGGCGATTGAGGAACAGCAGCGACTGGTCGCCGCGTTCCAGCGTCTCCGCCAGCGCGGCCACCAGCGGCGGCGACAGCCACCGGCCGCGCTCGGGCGGCGTCGCGATCAGGTCGATCGCATCGATCGCCGGCATCTGCGCGAGCCCGAAGCGGCTGGGCAGCTTCAGCTCGGCATAGCGGCCGATCTCGACCTGCTGGCGAGTCTCGATGGCGGGCGTGGCGGACGCGAGCACCACCGGGCAGGCCTCGAACCGCCCTCGCATCACCGCCACGTCGCGGGCGTGGTAGTGGACGCCCTCTTCCTGCTTGAAGCTCGTCTCGTGCGCCTCGTCGACGACGATGAGCGCCAGATCGCGATAGGGCAGGAACAGCGCCGATCGCGCGCCCACCGTCACCAGCGCCTCGCCGCTCGCGATCGCACGCCACGCCCGCCGGCGCTGGGTCGAGCGCAGCCCCGAATGCCATGCGACCGGCTCGCACCCGAACCGCGCGTGGAACCGCTGGAGGAACGGTTCGGTCAGCGCGATCTCGGGCAGCAGCACCAGCGTCTGCCGGCCCTCCCGGATCGCGGCGGCGACCGCCTCGAAATACACCTCGGTCTTGCCCGATCCGGTGACGCCGTCGAGCAGCGTCGGCGCGAAGGCACGGGCGCGAACGTCGGTGGCGAGCCGGTCGGCGGCGGCCCGCTGGTCGGTGGACAAGGCGGGCGGGGCGTGCGCGGGGTCCGGGACCGGATAGGGGCTGTCTATGTCCGCCGGCACCGCCTCGATCGCGCCGGCCTTGACGAGCCCGCGGATCACGCCGTCGGACACGCCCGCGACCGTCGCCAGCTCGCGGATCAGGCCCTGTCGGTCGCCGATCCGCTCCATCGCCTGCGTGCGCTGCGGCGTGAGGCGCGGCGGGACCGTGCCGGTCGCGCGATACTCAACCACCATGCGGGCGCCTTCGAGCGCGGAGGTGGAGGCGAGCGCCATGCGCAGCACCGCGGCGGGCGGCGCGAGATAATAGGCGGCGGTCCACTCGACCAGCCGGCGCAGCGCCGCACCGAGCGGCGCCACGTCGGCCACGGTGACGAGGTTGCGCAGCCGGTTGTCGCCGACCTCCGCGTCGGACGGCATCGCGTCCGGCTCCCACACCACGCCGAGCAGCTGACGTGGACCGAGCGGCGCGACGACGATCGAGCCGGGTTCGACGTGCATCCCCTGGGGCACGCGATAGTCGAGTGGGCCGAGCGCGGCGTTCAGGAGCAGGACGCGGGCACGCGACATGCGGGTCAGATAGCGTGTGCGCGTACGCCGGCCTAGTCGTGGCGACCCGGTCGGCCGGGTCCCGCCGGACCCTCAGACCATGCGCCGGTCCGCGCGCCGCCGCTCGCCGATGCGATCGCGCTTGGCGGCGTACAGGAGGGTGTCGGCGGCCTGAACGAGATCGCGCACTCCCTCATGCTCCGCGTCCAGTGCGGCGATGCCCACCGTGCCGGCGGCGATCATGCCGAGCGCGCCGGCCGAGACCGGCACGCGCAATCCTTCCTCCAGCCGCCGCCCGAGCGCGGCCGGGTCCGCGATCAGCTTCACGTCCTCGATCACGACCGCGAACTCGTCGCCGCCCAGCCGCGCGGCGCAGCTGCCCGCCAGCCACGGCGCGCGCAGCGCACGGCCGACACCCCGCAGCACGTCGTCGCCCGCCAGATGACCCAGCGTGTCGTTGATCGCCTTGAACCCGTCGAGGTCGATCATCGCCAGCACCAGCTTGGCGTCGTCGCCGCGCGCACGGTGTATCGCCGCGTCCAGCAGTCGCTCGAACGACGCGCGATTGCACAGGCCGGTCAGCATGTCGGTATCGGCCGACCGGCGCAGCACCTTCTCCAGCTCGTACCGGTCGGTGATGTCCTGGAACACGCCGACGATGGCGACAGGGCGTCCTTCGATCCGTTCCAGTTCACCCATCGAACGGACGCGGCGCCGTTCTGCCTGGGCGGTGAAGAAGTTCTCCTCGATATCGAACGACTCGCCGGTCTCGATCGTGCGGGCGATCGCGGCGGCCACCCGCGCGCGGGAGACCGGCTCGTAATGGTCGAGCGCCCCGTCGATCGGCGGCGCCCTGCCGATCGGCAGCCCGTGGATGCGATAGACGTTCTCGGACCATTCCAGCTTGTTGTCGTCCAGCGACACGCGGAACGATCCCATCATCGCCATCCGCTCGGCCTGGCGGAAGATGCCGTCCTTGCGCGCGAGTTCCGTCACCAGCGCGTCGCTGACCCGGGCGACCTCGACCGCCCGATTGGCGACGGCGCGCGCGGCGATCAGCGCCTCTGCCAGCATGGCGAGATGGGCGAGCGCCTGCCGCCCCCGTTCGTCGAGGCAGCGCGGCGCGGCGTCGAGGACGCACAGGGCGCCGATCGGCTGGCGATGCCCCGCGCCGTCGATCGCATGGATCGGCATGCCGGCGTAGAAGCGGATGCCGTCCGCTCCGAGGACCATCGGGTTGCCGGCGAAGCGGACGTCGACGGTGGCGTCGTCGACGATCATCGGGCCGGCGCCCTGGATCGTCCGGTCGCAAAAGGCGATCTCGCGCGAGGTCTCGTCCGGTCCGGGTCCGAACCGCGCCTTTACCCACTGACGGTCGCGATCGATCAGGTTCAGCATCGCGGTCGGGCAACCCAGCATGTCGGCGGTAAGCGCGACCAGCGCATCGAACTCGCGCTCCGGTCCGGAGTCCAGCAGGGCGAGGCTCTGCAGGGCGGCGAGCCGGCGCGCCTCATCGTAGCCGGGAGCAGGAACAGCGGTCGGAACCATTGCCACGGGTTAGGGACGCCCGGTTAAAAAACCCCTTGCGGTGCGGGCGTGCGGCGGCCCACCGTAACCGGATGGACCCGGTCGATCCCGACGCATTGGCACCGGCATGGGCCGCGCATCTCGCGCGCGACCGGCGTCGTTCGGCCCATACGGTGCGCGCCTATCAGGCGACCGCGCGCCGGCTGATGGGGTTCCTGGCCAGGCATCGCGGAGAGCCGGTGGATCGAGCCGCGCTGGCGAGTGTCGACGCCGCCGAGCTGCGCGCGTTCCTGTCCGCGCGGCGGAACCCCGAGGGGGGCGGCATCGTCAACGCCTCCGCCGCGCGCGAGCTGTCGGCGATCCGCGGCTTCCTGGCGTTCGCCGGGGCGCCTCCCGCGAGGGTGCGCGGTCCGCGGGTGAAGCCTGGCGTGCCAAGGCCCGTCTCCCCCGCCGAGGCGGTGGCGCTCGCGCAGACGGTGGCGGAGGACGCCGCGTGCGAGTGGATCGCGGCGCGCGACTGGGCGGTGCTGCTGCTGCTGTACGGTGCCGGGCTGCGGATCGGCGAGGCGCTGGGACTGACCGGCGCGATCCTGCCGCTGGGCCGGGTGCTGACCGTCACGGGCAAGCGCGACAAGGTCCGGGCCGTGCCGCTGTTGCCGCAGGTGCGGGCCGCGATCGAGGCCTATGCCGCGCAGGTGCCGTGGGGCACCGCCCGCGACGCGCCGCTGTTCCGCGGCGCGAAGGGTGGTCCGCTAGACGCGGCGATCGTGCGCCGGGCGGTACGGGCGGCGCGCGCCATATTGTGCCTATCGTCGCGCACAACGCCACATGCGCTTCGCCACAGTTTCGCCACACATCTGCTCGGGCGCGGCGCCGACCTGCGCTCGCTCCAGGAACTGCTGGGCCATGCCAGCCTGAGCTCGACGCAGGTGTATACCAAGGTCGATGCCGCGCACCTGATGGACGTGTATCGCCACGCGCATCCCCGCGCCTGAGGCGCGATCCGCGGGCGCGGCGTCGTCAGCACTCGTTCAGCCGGCTGCGTCCAGAACCGCATCCAAGGTCAACCCTGTCGGTTCGGAGCGTCTCCCCATGCGTATTTCCCTCGTGCCGGGCACGTCCCTGCTGGTGATCGCGGCTCTGGCCGCTCCGGCGGTCCAGGCCCAGTCCTATCCGGGGCAGTCCTACCCGGGGCAGTCCTACCCCCAACCCTATCCGGGCCAAGCCTATTCGCCCGCGCCTGCCTATGGGCAGCAGTTCCGGGATGCTCCGCCCTACAGCGACGTCGCCCCGGAGCAGGAGAGCTATGCCGACGGCCCGCCGCCCGGCTACGACGGGACGCAGCCGCCGCCGCCACCCCCCGGCTATGACGCGGCGCCCGGCTATGCCCAGGGCGGGCAGGCCTATGTGCCGACCGACCAGGACCGTCGCTACGAAGCCTATGTGGAAGACTGGTCGCAGCGGTACTGCACCAAGGCGCGGAGCAACGCGGGGACCGGCGCGGTGATCGGCGGGCTTTTCGGCGCCCTGCTCGGCGCAGGCGTGTCCGGACGGCGCGACCAGGGTACGGGCGCTCTCGTCGGCGGGCTGGCGGGTGCGGCCGGCGGCGCGGTCGTCGGTGGCAGCACCGCGAACGAGACCAGCCCCGGCTGCCCGCCCGGCTTCGTCGTGCGCGGCGGGGCGCCCGCCTTCTATTACGACGGGTACGACTCGGGATACGAGTATGCGGCGCCGGGCTGGTATCGGCCATGGGCCTTCTACGACGGACGCTGGGCCTATCGCCCGTATCCGTACCACGCCTTCTATTTCCGCAACTATGGCTATGGCCGGGGCTATGGGTTCCGCGGTGGCTATGGCGGTGGTTACGGCTTCAGGGGCCATGGCGGCTACGGCTATCGGCGCGGCCGGTACTGATCGGTCGGGCGGGACGGCGCGGCCCGAAGGCTGCGCCGTTCAGGCCCCGGTATCGAAGCCCGTCATCGGGCGCCTGTCAGCCAGTGGCTTCAGTCCTTCCAGCCCCAGTACAGCTGCGCCGGGGGCACGTTCCACCATTCCATGTCGTGATCGATCCGGTCCCAGTGTGGGCTCAGGAAATCGCGGACCTTGGGGCTGAACTGATAGACAAGGAACGCGCCGCCGGGCCTCAGCACGCGATGGGTGGCGGACGCGATCGCCGGCCCCACGCCTGGCGGCAGCGTAGAGAACGGCAGGCCGGACAGGACGTAGTCGGCATGCGCGAAGCCCTGATCGGCGACGATCTGCTCGACGTCCGCCGCCGAACCCGCGACAGCGGCGAACCGCGGATCGGGGATGGTGCCGCGCAGGTAGCGGATGAAGTCGGGGTTGGTGTCGATCGCGATCAGCTTCGCATCCGGCGTCATCCGGTCGAGGATCGGGCGGCAGAAGGTGCCGACGCCCGGCCCATATTCCACGAACAGCTTGCAGCTCGTCCAGTCGACCGGCTCCAGCATCCGGCGGATCAGCTTGCCCGACGACGGCACGATCGAGCCGACCATGACGGGATGCTTGACGAACCCCGACAGGAACATGCCCCAGGGCGAAGGCACGCCGGCCTCGCGGGCGCTGCGGCGAGTGCTGGCCCGATCGCTGGAACGTCGGGCGGTGGCGGTCCTGGAGGACGGTGGCATACGATCCTGACGTGATTTACTTTCCACGGCATCCCCCGTCGCAAGAACGGCAACGACTTTCAAGCGTCGGCGGTCGCGACGTCATGCTTTGCGGGCGGATCGTGACGGCGTAGACCCACGTCCATGCCAGGCGAGCGCACCGGACAGACCGCCGTCATCTTCCTGTCGCGCCGGCTGGTACGCGCGCTGCGAGGTGGCGGTCGCCGCCGTCGGCCGCTCGTACCGCCGGCGGTCGGGGGACTGACCCCGCGCCGGCCCTACTCCCGCGCGGCCGCGCCGGGCAGGGCGAAGCCGATCGGCTGCATCGCCGCCGCGTCCTGCTTCAGCCGCCCGGCGATCTGCTCGTAGTCGCGCTCCGTCTCCGGCGTGACGGAAGCGCGCGACTCCTTCAGCGCCGCCTCGAAATCGGTCGCCCCGACCTCCGCGCTCGTCAGGCTGCGACGCAGCGCGACGAGGCCCGCGCGGCGGACGAGGTCTTCCAGATCCGCGCCCGTGTAGCGATCGGTGCGCGCCGCGAGCGAATCGAGGTCGACGTCGCCGGCCAGCGGCATCCTCCCCGTCTGGATGCCGAGGATGCGCCGCCGTCCCTCGCGGCTCGGCACGCCGACATAGATCAGCTCGTCGAACCGGCCCGGCCGCAGCAGCGCGGGGTCGATCAGGTTCGGCCGGTTGGTGGCGCCGATCACCACCACCGATTGCAGCTCCTCCAGCCCGTCCATCTCGGCCAGGATGGTGTTCACCACCCGCTCCGTCACCTGCGGCTCGCCGCCGCCGCCGCCGCGCGCGGGCACCAGGCTGTCGAGCTCGTCGATGAAGATCACGCAGGGCGCGACCTGGCGCGCGCGGCTGAACAGACGGGCGATCTGCTGCTCGCTCTCGCCGTACCATTTGCTCAGCAGGTCGGACGACTTGGTGGCGATGAAGTTCGCCTGCGCCTCGCGCGCCACCGCCTTGGCGAGCAGCGTCTTGCCGGTGCCGGGCGGGCCATAGAGGAGGAAGCCCTTGGCGGGCCGGATGCCGAGCCGCCGGAACGCGTCCGGGTTCTTCAGCGGCAGCTCGACGCCCTCGCGCAGCCGTTCCTGCGCGGCGTCGAGCCCGCCCACATCCTCCCAGCGCACGTTGGGGGCCTGAACCATCACCTCGCGCATCGCGCTCGGCTGCACGCGCTTCAATGCGCCCAGGAAATCGTCGCGCGTGACCGACAGCGTGTCGAGCACCTCGGGCGGGATCGTCCGCTCCTCCAGGTTCAGGCGCGGCATGATCCGGCGCACCGCCTCGATCGCCGCCTCGCGCGTCAGCGCCGCCAAGTCCGCGCCGACGAAGCCGTAGGTGGTGCGCGCAAGCTCATCCAGGTCGACCTGCGGATCGAGCGGCATTCCGCGCGTGTGGATGCCCAGGATCTCGCGCCGCCCGCGCTCGTCGGGGACGCCGACGACGATCTCGCGGTCGAACCGGCCCGGCCGGCGCAGCGCCTCGTCGATCGCCTCGGGCCGGTTGGTGGCGGCGATGACGATAAGGTTCGCGCGCGCCTCCAGCCCGTCCATCAGCGTCAGCAGCTGCGCGACCAGCCGCTTCTCCGCCTCGCCCGACACCTGCCCGCGCTTGGGCGCGATCGAGTCGATCTCGTCGATGAAGACGATGGAGGGCGCGTTCTTGGTCGCCTCCTCGAACACGTCGCGCAGCCGCTTCTCCGACTCGCCATAGGCCGAGCCCATGATCTCCGGCCCGTTGATGAGGAAGAACTGCGCGTCCGATTCGTTGGCGACCGCGCGCGCGAGCCGCGTCTTGCCGGTGCCGGGCGGGCCATAGAGCAACAGGCCCTTGGGCGCCTCCACGCCCAGCCGCTGGAACAGCTCGGGATAGCGCAGCGGCAGCTCCACCATCTCGCGCAGCTGGTCGATCGTGCCCGCCATGCCGCCGATGTCGTCGTAGGTGACGTCCGCGCGCCGCGCCTCCTTGGGCTCCTCATATTCGGGGCGCAGCTCGATCTCGGTGTTCTCGTCGATATGGACGACGCCCTTGGGGCTCGCCGACACGACCAGCAGGCGGACCTCCTGCAGCGCATAGGCGGGCGCGTTGAGCATCTGGCGTACGTTGGGGGGCATGTCCTGCGGGCCGACGCGATGCTGCCCGGCGGTGGCGACGATGTCGCCCTGGCAGAAAGGCCGGCCGAGAAAGGTGCGCTTGAGCGCCTGCGTTGATCCCTGAAGCCGCAGGTTCTGCTGCGCGGGCGCGAACACGACGCGGGTCGCGGGCTTCGACTCCGCGCGGCGCACCTCGACATAGTCGCCCGAGCCGACGCCGGCGTTGGCGCGCTGCAATCCGTCGAGCCGGATGATCTCCAGCCCCTCGTCCTCCTGATAGGGCAGCACGGCGCGGGCGGGCGTCGTCGACTTGCCGCCGACGATCTCGATCACGTCGCCCTCCGTGATGCCCAGCGTCTGCATGGTCGTGCGTGGCACATGCGCCAGGCCCCGGCCGGAATCCTCGGGCCGGGCGTTGGCTACCTGTAGCTTGCGGACAAGGGCTTCGACGTCGGCCATTCTTCGCTTCCTTGCAGGCGGATGCACCGCCAAGACGAGCGAAATAGGAAGACAGGTCCAAAAGCCCACCAGTCCGGCAGGACAAAGCGGACGCCTGAACGAAAAAAGGGCCGGCCCGAAGGCCAGCCCATCAAGTTTTTAGGAGAGGATGCCTGAAAGGCACCGTCCTTTTGCTCCAGACCCTCTTTTTGTGCAAGTGCGAAAAGAAATGCATCGGTTGCAGAATACGCAATCGCTAGCGTAACAATCGCATCCCGCTATCGAGATTTCCCATGCGCCGTCTGCCCCCCCTTACCGCGGTCGAGGCCTTCGTACAGGCCGCACGCCTGGGCTCGATCAAGGCGGCCGCGCAGGAATTGGCGTTGTCGGCGCCGGCGCTGAGCCGGCGCGTCCAGACGCTGGAACGCTTCATCGCCAAGCCGCTGTTCGAGCGGCGACACCAGGCGCTGGCGCTGAACGGCGACGGCGAGAGGCTGCTCGCCCTTCTCGCGCCGGTCATGGACGCGATGTCCGACGCCGTCGAGGCGATGACGAGCGGTACGGAAGTGCTGCGCCTGCGGCTGGGCGTCCTGCCGCTGTACGCGTCGCAACGGCTGTTCCCGCACCTGGCGGAACTGCGCGCGAAGCATCCCGAGCTGCACCTCGACATCGACACCGCCGGGCATGGCGTGTCGAGGCTGGGCGACGGGCTGGATGCCGTGATCGCGCTGGCGCGGGAGATCGACCCGGCGCTGTATTCCCGCCGGCTGGACCGCAGCTCGGTCTATGTCATCGGCAACCGGACGCTGCTGACTGGCCCCGATCCGGTGGTCCGTCCGGAGCAGCTAGCGATGCAGACCGTGCTTCTCCACCGCGACATGCCCGACACCTTCACCGCCTGGCGCGCGGTGGCCGGAGTGGAGGATATTGAGCCGCTGGCGATCGACCAGTTCGACTCGGGCGCGCTGATGCTGGAGGCGGCGGCCCAGGGGCTGGGCATCGCCTTCATGCACGGCAGCCATTTCGACGACGCGCGCGACGAGCGGCTGGTGAAGCTGTTCGGGATCGATGTGGAAAGTCCGTACAGCTACTGGTTCGTGTGCCGTCCGCGCGCGTTCCTCCAGCGTCCGGTGCGCCTGTTCCACGACTGGCTCGTCAAGGTGATCGCGCAGAAGCCGGCGCGTTGACCGGTCGGGCCTGCCGACCGGTCGACGGCGCCTTGCGTCCGCGTCCGCGTCAGCTCGCGCGCATCTTCACGATCTTGCCGGGCTCGCGCGGCGGCTCGCCCTTGGGCAGCGCGTCGATCAGCTCCATGCCGTCCGTCACCTGGCCCCAGACGGTATACTGGTTGTCCAGGAACCGGGCCTCGTCGAACACGACGAAGAACTGGCTGTTCGCCGTGTCGGGCTGGTTGGTCCGCGCCATCGAGCAAACGCCGCGCACATGCGGCTCGGCCGAGAACTCCTGCTTCAGATTGGGCTTGTCGCTGCCGTGCATGCCGGTGCCGGTGGGATCGCCGCCCTGCGCCATGAAGCCGGGGATCACGCGGTGGAACACGACGCCGTCATAGAAACCGTCGTTGGCGAGCGTGGCGACCCGCTCGACATGGTTGGGGGCAAGGTCCGGGCGCAGCCTGATCGTCACGTCGCCGCCGTCCAGCGTCATCGTCAGGGTGGTGAACTGGTCGGGCATGATGGTCTCCTGGAGGATCGGGCGCGGCCGCATGCCGACCGATCGGTCGAGGCGCGAACGGCGGCGGGCGCGGGGGGTTCCTATCGGGCGCGTCCGAGACTGGCAAATACGGTCGTCCGCGGCTAGAGCGCGGGCTCGCACCGCCGGAGGGAGCAGCGATGAGCGACACCGATCTCTCCCCACCCGAGGCGCTCGCCGACGCCGCGTCGGGCGAT
This sequence comes from Sphingomonas bacterium, assembly GCF_903643035.1. Lineage (GTDB taxonomy): Bacteria > Pseudomonadota > Alphaproteobacteria > Sphingomonadales > Sphingomonadaceae > Sphingomonas. Next base: position 14,977 of record NZ_CAHJWW010000028.1, read on the forward strand.
CCCCATGCCCGGAAACCCGACAGCCAGCTCGACCGCGACGACCGGCTGCGCCCCGATTTCGTGCGCAAGGTGCTCGATGCCGTCGAGGCGGGCGACGCCGCGGCGGCCCGCATGCTGGTCGAGCCGCTCCACCCCGCGGACATCGCCGACCTGTTCGAGCTGACCCCCGCCGACGAGCGCGCCGACCTGGCGCAGGCGATCGCCGGGCAGCTCGACGCGGACGTGTTCGCCGAGATGAACGACTATGTCCGCGAGGCGCTGATCGATGCGCTGACCGCGACGCAGGTCGCCGACATCGCCAGCGAGCTCGACACGGACGACGCGGTCGCCATCATCGAGGACCTGGACGCCGACGAGCAGCTCCAGGTGCTGCGGGCGATGGAGCCCGACGATCGCGCCGCGATCGAGGAGGCGCTGTCATATCCCGAGGAGTCCGCCGGCCGGCTGATGCAGCGCGAGATGATCGCGGTGCCCGAATACTGGACGGTCGGCGACACGATCGACTATCTGCGCGGCAACGAGGACCTGACCAGCGACTTCTGGGAGATATTCGTCGTCGATGCGGGACATCACCCGATCGGCACCTGCGCGCTGTCGTGGATCCTGCGCACCCGGCGCCCGGTCGGGATCGCGCAGGTGATGAAGCGCGAGCAGACGCTGATCCCGGTCGACATGGACCAGGAGGAGGTGGCGCTCCGCTTCCAGAAATACGCGCTGATCTCCGCCGCGGTCGTCGACGCGTCGAACCGGCTGGTCGGCATGATAACGGTCGACGACATCGTCCACATCATCCAGCAGGAGGCGGGCGAGGACGTGCTGCGGCTGTCGGGCGCGGGCGACGGCGACATCAACGAGCCGATCGCGATCACCGTGCGGACGCGGGTCGTGTGGCTGGTCATCAACTTCTTCACCGCGATGGTCGCCGCGGCGGTCATCGACGCGTTCGACGCGGAGATCGCCAGCTTCGCGCTGTTGTCGGCGCTGATGACGATCGTGTCGGGGATGGGCGGCAATGCCGGCACCCAGACGCTGGCCGTCGTCGTCCGCGCGATCGCCACCAACCAGCTGACCGATTCCAATACCTGGTGGATGATCCTGCGCGAGTTCCGCATCGCGCTCGCCAACGGCGCGCTGCTGGGCGCGCTGATCGGCGGGGGCTCGTTCGTCATCTACCACAATGCGCCGCTCGCGCTGGTGTTCGGGGCGTCGATCCTCATCAACAACCTGGTCGCCGGGCTGGCGGGCGTCCTGATCCCGATCGCGCTCGACCGCTGGCGCCTCGATCCGGCGGTGTCGTCGGCGGTGTTCGTCACGATGATGACCGACTGCTGCGGCTTCGGCACGTTCCTGGGCCTGGCGACGCTGTTCGGCCTGCACGGTTGATCGGTCGGCGGGCGCGCCCACATCGCGTGACGTGCTCCACCTCACCAAAGTCGCGTTCGGCGCCACCAGCCTCGATCACCTGACCGAGCGGCTGGCCGGCCGCGCGGCGGAGGGCGCGCTGTTCCTGACGACGCGCTACCTGCCCAAGCGGCACGTCGAGATCGCGGGGCCGGACCTGGAGGAAGGGGGCTCGCTGTTCTGGATCATCAGGCACCAGCTCGTCGCGCGCTCGCGGATCGAGCGGTTCGGCGCAATAGAGGGAGGGGCGGACGGCGGGCGCGTGGCGATCCACCTCGATCCCGCGCTCGTGCTGGTGCAGGTCCGGCCCAAGCGCGCGCATCAGGGCTGGCGCTATCTGGAGCACGCGGACGCGCCGGTCGATCTGGGCGACGCTGCCGCAGGGCTTGCGGACATGCCGGCGGCGATGGTGGGCGCGCTGGCGGAACTGGCGCTGATCTGAACCCGGACGTCGCGGCCCCCGACCTCTGGCCCCAACCTCTGGCCCCGACTTTCGGCTTACGCCCCCGCCAGCGTGCGTGCGCGCCGCCGCTGGACCGAGCTGCCGATGCCCAGCGCCTCGCGGTACTTGGCCACCGTGCGCCGCGCGATCCCGAAGCCCTGCGCGTTCAGCAGTTCGACCAGCGTGTCGTCCGACAGGATGCCCGCGCCCTCGCCGGCGATCAGCGTTCGGATCGCGGCCTTCACCGCCTGCGCGGACACCGCCTCGCCGCCATCGGCCGCCTGGATCGCGGAGGTGAAGAAGTATTTCAGCTCGAACAGGCCGCGCGCGCACGACAGGTACTTGTTCGACGTGACCCGGCTGACCGTCGATTCGTGCAGGCCGACCGCGTCCGCCACCATCCGCAGCGTCAACGGGCGCAGATGGGAGACCCCGCGCAGGAAGAAGCCTTCCTGCTGCGCGACGATCTCCGCCGCCACCTTGACGATCGTCCGCTGGCGCTGGTCTAGCGCCTTCACCAGCCAGTTCGCGCTGGCCAGGCAGTCCGACAGCCAGGCGCGACCAGCCTTGTCGAGGGCCCTGTCGCCGGGCGCGGCGGAAAGCTCTGCGTAATAGCGCCGGTCGACCAGCACGCGCGGCAGCGTCGCCGCGTTGATCTCCACCGCCCATCCGCCCCCGACGTCGGCGCCCGCCCCGCCGCCCAGGCGCGCGACGAACACGTCGGGCACCACCGCCTGCGCGGGCTCGCCGCCGAACCGGCAGCCGGGCTTGGGATCGTAGCCGCGCAGCTCGCGGATCATGTCGGCCATGTCCTCGTCGTCCACGCCGCACAGGCGCTTCAGCCGGCCAAGCTCTCCGCGTGCGAGCAGGTCGAGATGGTCGAGCAGCCGTGCCATGGCCGGATCGTACCGATCCGCCTCCCTCGCCTGGAGCGTCAGGCATTCGGCGAGGTCGCGCGCGCCGACGCCCGTGGGCTCGAACGACTGGATCGTCGCCAGCACCCGCTCGGCGGTGGCGAGCGGCACGCCGAGCCGGGTCGCGACCTCCAGCAGGGGCACGCGCAGATAGCCGGCCTCGTCGATCTGGTCGATCAGATGCGCGGCGACGAACAGGTCGATGTCCGCCAGCACCGCCCCGGCCTGCGCGAGCAGATGCTCGGCAAGCGTCGCAGGAGCGCCCGCGAGCAGGTCGAGGTCCGGCATCTCGCCGCCGTCGGACCCGCCCGCGCCCGGCGCCGACGCTCCCGTCAGGCCCAGCGAGCCGTCGAGCACGCCGGCCGCCCCGGACCCCATGAGGTCGCTGGGCGAATCGTCGAAGGCGGAGGTGGTCAGATCCGCATCGAGCGCCGCCTCGCCCGCGCCGGCGCCCGCCATCACCAGCTCGTCCGCGCCGGCCGGCTCGTCGCGCTCGAACGGAGATGGCTCCGGCGCGACCGGCAGGTCCCCCTCGGGCGCCGCGGTCTCCAGCAGCGGGTTCTTCTCGATCTCCTCGGCGATCACGCCCTCGACCTCGAGGTTGGACAGCGCGAGCAGCCGGATCGCCTGCTGGAGCTGCGGCGTCATCACCAGCGACTGCGACTGGCGCAGGTCCAGGCGCGGGGCGAGGTTCACAAAGTTATCCTCCCCCGCCAGGGGGAGGTGGGTCGCGCCAGCGGCTC
>NZ_CAHJWW010000029.1 GCF_903643035.1 Sphingomonas bacterium
CGGCGCGACGCCGGCAGCGGCCACCGCCGGCTCTCCCACCAGCGGCAGCGCCGCCAGCACCGCACCCGCCTGCAACGTCGCACGGCGCGTGATCGTGCCGGGCTTCAGTGGCTCGGACGCCGCATCGATAGTCGGATCATCGCTGTCAGTCATTGGAGGACTCTCTTGATCGGGAAAGCTTGATCGGGAAAGCTAGACGGTGATTTCGGCACTGCAATAGCCTTGGCGGGCATGTCGCTATCCTGAACATGGGGGGCGTCCGCCTGTCCGCCCGTGCTGCATCGCGCGTGCGTGCTGCGCCCGTCATGGCGCCGAACCAGCCGGCGTCAGGCGAATGCCTTGACCGAAATGCTTTTGGAGTGGGTGTATTTCAACAGGCCTTCCATGCCGAAATCCTTGCCGAACCCGGACTTCTTGAAGCCACCCACCGGCGCGACGATGTCGTTGACGCCGAACTGGTTGACCCAGACCGTTCCCGCCTTGATCGATCGGCTTGACCGCATCGCGGTAGCCAGATCGCGCGTGTAAAGCGCGGCCCCCAGGCCATAGTCGCAATGCTCCGCCAGCGTCAGCGCCTCGTCGATGCTGTCGAACGGCTGTACCGCCAGCACCGGCCCGAACACTTCCTGCTCGACGATCGGGTTGTCGACGGCCAGGTTGTGGACCAGCGTCGGCTCGAAGTAGAAGCCGTCATCCTGGATGGCGGCGCCGCCGATCAGGATCTCGGCGCCCCTGGCGGTTCCCTGGCCCAGGATGGCGGTGATCCGGTCGCGCTGCTTGCGCGACAGGATGGGGGCGAGCGTCGTCGCCTTCGACCAGGTCGGGCCTGCGACGACGTCGCCGACCAGCCGGCCGATCCGATCGATCATCTCGTCGGCCACCGTCCGGTCGACCACCAGCCGGGTGCCGGCGTAGCAGATCTGGCCCGCATTGCGGACCACGGAACTCGCGATGATGCGCGACGCCGCGTCCAGATCGGCGTCGGCGAACACGATCTGCGGCCCCTTGCCGCCCATCTCGAGCGAGACCGGCTTCGGCCCCGACAGCGCGGCATCGGACATCACCTGCCTGCCCGTCGCGGTCGAGCCGGTGAAGCTGACGTAATCGACATCGGGATGCGTCACGAGCGCGTGCCCGGTCTGCCCGCCCGTGCCGACCAGCACCGCCAGGTGATCGGCGGGGACCCCCGCCTCGATCGCGAGCTGCGCCACCCGCTTGATCGAATAGGGGGTGAACTCGGACGGCTTGAGGATCACGGCGTTGCCCGCCGCGAGCGCCGGCGCGATCTTGGTGGTCGCCAGCAGCAGCGGCACGTTCCAGGGCGAGATGCAGGCGACGACGCCATAGGGCTCGCGCACGCCCAGGCTCCAGGTATCGTGAGCGGAGGAATAGATCTCCCCCTCCACCTTGTCGATCATCTCGCCGTAGTAGCGGATGATCGCGACCGTGACCGGGATGTCGCGGGTGGCGACCTCGGTCGCCAGGCGGGTCGACACCAGCGACTCCACCGCGACGATCTCCGTCGCATTGGCCTCGACCAGGTCGGCCCACCTGCGAAAGACCTGCGCACGCTGCCGCGGCGGCGCGTCGGCCCAGACGCCGGTCGCATGGGACCTGCGCGCCGCGCGCACCGCCCGGTCCACCTGATCGGCGGTGGCGCCGCGCTCGCTCGCGGCGACCTGGCCGTCGGACGGTCGGACGATCTCGAACTCGTCGCCTTCCCCGGCGACGAAGACGCCGCCGACGAGGCTTCCGGGCGTCAGGACGACCTGGTCCGGAACGAACAGGAGCTCGTCGCCGATCACGTTTCGCGGGGTGCTCATGATTTCAAGGGACCTTTTGACAGCTGGACGGATAGCACGGCACATGGTCCGGACAGAAGACACGCACGCCTGACCGACAGGCCGGGAGTTTCCCCATGAAGCTGACCCAGCTGCGAGATCTCGCCTCGATCGCGGAGACGGGCGGCTTGCGCCGCGCCGCCCGCCGCCTGGGCCTGTCGCAGCCGGCCCTGAGCCGCAGCATCAGGGAGCTGGAGGACGAGCTCGGGGTGAAGCTGTTCGAACGCTCCGTCGCCGGCATGGAGCTGACGCAAGCCGGCAAGGCGTTCGCGACCCGCGGACGGGCGGTCCATCGCGATCTCGAACGGGCGCGCGAGGAAGTCTTTCAATACAACAGCATCAACGTCGGCGAGGTATCGATCGGCTTGTCGAGCGCGGCCCATGTCGCGCTGCTGCCCAGGGTGGTCGTGCCGTTCAGGCGGCGTTTCCCCAAGGTGAAGCTGCACATCATCGAAAGCCTCTTCCCCGCGCTCGATGCCGGCATCCGCGACGGCTCCATCGACTTCTACGTCGGACCCGTGACCACCCGGAAACTGGGAAGCCGGATCAAGGTGGAGCCGCTGTTCGACAATTGCCGGGTCGTGATCGGGCGCAAGGGTCATCCGCTTGGCCATGTGACGTCGCTCGACGGGCTTGCGGGCGCCGAGTGGGTGATGACGTCCGCGACCGCCGGCGGCGACATCGACCTGCGGCCGATCTTCGACGAGCGCGGCCTGCCGCCGCCCGTGGTCGCGGTCCGGACGCAGACGGTGCTCTCGACGATCACGGTGGCGGCGTCGTCCGACCTCCTCACGATCCTGCCGCAGCAGTGGCTCAGCTTCGGTCGCCTGACGGGTCTGCTCGCGCCGATCGACGTGGCGGAACGGCTCGCCGCGCCCGGGATCTGCATCGTCGGCCGGGCGACGCTCCCCCTGACGCCGGCGGCGCAGCATCTGAGCGACCTGTTCCACCGGGCGGCGATGAACCAGTCGGACAGGCCGTGACGCCGGGGCGGCGGTATCGGAGGATCCGGTCTCCATCGATCAGTTCCGGAAGACGACCGTCTTCGCCCCGTTGATGAGCACGCGATCCTCCAGGTGATAGGCGACGCCGGCCGCGAGCACCCGGCGCTCGATGTCGCGACCCTTGCGCACCAGATCGTCGGGCGTGTCCGAATGGGTGATCGGCTCCACGTCCTGCGCGATGATCGGGCCTTCGTCGAGGTCGCCGGTCACGTAATGCGCGGTCGCGCCGATCATCTTCACGCCGCGCGCGTGCGCCTGGTGATAGGGCTTGGCGCCCTTGAACCCCGGCAGGAAGCTGTGGTGGATGTTGATGCAGCGGCCGGAGAGATAGGCCGACATGTCGTCCGACAGTATCTGCATGTAGCGCGCGAGCACGATCAGGTCGGCGCGCGTCTCCTCGACGATGCGCTTCACCGCCGCTTCCTGGTCGGGCTTGGTCGCCGGAGTGACGGGGAGGTGGTGGAACGGGATGTCGCCGATCATCGAGACATGCATCGCCGTCCGCGGATGGTTGGAGACGATGCCCACGACGTCCATCGGCATCTCGCCGATCCGCATGCGGTAGAGGAGGTTGCCGAGGCAGTGATCGAACTTCGACACCATCATCAGCACGCGCTGGCGGTGATGGGGCGAACGCAGCTTCCAGTCCATGCCACGCTCCTGCGCCAGTGGGGCGAAGCGTTGCCGAAGCTCGTCCCCCGACGCCGAACCCTCGCCCGGTTCGAACAGGACCCGCATGAAGAAGCGATTGTTGCTCTGGTCGTCGAACTGCTGCGCGTCGACGATGTTGCCGCCCTGCGCGGCGATGAACCCGGCCACATCCGCGACCAGACCGGGACGGTCGTCGCACGAAAGGCTGAGGGTGTAGAGGTCCTTCATTCCCGTTTTCCTTGGTCGGCGTAGAGGTCAGCGACGGGCGGGCGCCCCGTCGTTCGTCGCCCGATAGTCGTTGATCCAGCCGATGGTCTTCTCCACTCCGCCGAACGGATAGAAGTGGAGCCGGACGTCGCCATGCGCCGGCTGCAATCCGTCGGCCAGCGCCTCGATCAACCGGTCGGGTCCCGCCGTGCCGAGGAGCTTGGTGATCGACAGGCCGTATTTGCTCATCACGCTTGCCGACGCCCCGACCCCGCACGTCGCCGCGAAGCGCAGCAGGGTCTTGATGCCGGCCGGGCCGGGAACGCCGATCCGGACAGGCGCATCGATGCCGCGCGATCGCAGTTCGGTCAGCCAGGCGAGGAACGGCGCTGCATCGAACCCGAACTGCGTGACGATCAGCGTCGTCATGCCGCGCGCCCTGATCTCGGCATCCTTGTCGCGCAGCGCGGCCCAGATCGCCGCCTGATCCATGACCGGGTGGCTCTCGGGATGGCCGGCGATGCCGATCGTCCGGAAGCCGTTCCGCTCGAACAGTCCCGTGCGCAGCAGCGCCATCGTGTCCTCGAACGGTCCGGCGGGAACGGGCGGATCGCCGGCGACGAGGAACATGCGCCGCGCGCCGGCCTCGGCCGCCGCTCGCGACACCATGACCTCCAGCTCGGCCAGCGACCCGATCCGGCGCGCGGAGAGGTGCGGCATCGGTTCCAGCCCGAGGGAGCGCACCAGGGTCGCGGCGGCAATGCGCTGGTCCATCGTCTCCGTCGCCAGGAACGTCACCGCGACCGGCGCGTCCGCCGCGATCCCCGGCGCCGCCCGGCGCAGCGACTCGACATCCTTGGCCGTGATCTCGATCGAGTAATCCTCGATCAGCCGGGTCGTGGATGTCGTCGGGATCGCAGAGGTCTCCACGATGCTCATCTTGCGTTCCTTGTTCCGGCGCGCATCCTGTCGGAGGTCGCCGTGTCCTCGCGCCTGCGGCTCGATCGCCGGACCTGCCGGGTCGACGCTACGCGGCCTTGCCTATGCCTTCCGCCTTCATGCGGCGGACCGCCTCCGCATAGGGGGCGGGCGCGACGGTCGCGCGAACCTCGAACTGGCGGTGCCGTTCGACCTGGGGCTTGCGCGAGCCGCCGTCGGGCTCGCCCCAGACCAGGGTGACCTCGGTGCCGATCGCGGCGTGCTCGGCATCGACGACGGCGAGCGACACCATGTTGTCCTCGTTGGCGGTGTAGCCGCAGAAACCGGCCATGCCGACCAGTCTGCCGTCCGGGTCGCGCACCGCGTCCGTCTGGGGAAAGCCGTAGGACGCGACCGGATATTCGATCTTCTTGTACGGCAGGTCCGGCCCGTCCTGCGACGCGTTGATCGCGGCGACGTCTTCCCGGTTCCACACCAGGGTCACCTTGGTCCGGTGCGGCTGGTCGACCATCTTCTCCAGCGCCTCGCGGCCGACGAAGTCATGGTCGAAGCGCATCGGCCGATTGACGCCGATGTCCCATGGCGTGACGTAATAGTCCTCGATGTCGGGCAGGCGCAGGCTGCCGCTGAGCTGCGCCTTCGCCGCCCAGGACGTGCCGGGCAGCCACTCGCGGAACGCCTTCAGCTTGGGATCGGTATAGACGGCGGGCAGCGGATAGGCCCACCAGCCGCCCTCGCTCGGCGAGCTGAAGTAGGCGAGGCGGCCGGCCGGCGTCAGGCCGTATTTCTCGCCCACCTTCATCAGTGCCTCGCGCACCTTCGGCCCGTCGGCATAGGCGCCCGACAGCTCGACGCCCTTGTGCCCCGCCATGCCGTGGCGCAGCGCCATCACGTCGCACCCGGCGATCTTCACCCGCGCGGTGCGGAAGAACGGGATCTCCGGCGCGGCGCCCTCGACGACCTCGGTGAAGATGTGCTCGGCGTTGGGTCCGTCCATGCCGAAGCGGAAATTGGTGCGGCCCTCGGGACCGTCCGGGTTCTGCGCCGTCTGGAGGTCGCGCCTGACGGTCACGTCATAGCCGCCGGTCTCGGCGTTGAACGCGACCCAGTCCTGCAGCTGCATGCCGCTGATCAGCTCGAAGCTGTCCTCGCCCAGGTAATGCAGGACGCTTTCGCCGATCACCTGGCCGTTGTGGTTGCAGCAGATATACTGTTTGGCGCGACCCGGCTGGTAGTTGGCGAAGCTGTTGATGCCGAGGTACGTCAGCAGCTTGAGCGCGTCCGGACCCTGCAGGAACAGCTCCGGCATGTGGTGCGCCTGATCGAAGAGCACCGCCGTCTCGCGCCAGGCGTGCTGTTCGTCGCGCCAGCTGGTGAACTCCGCGGGGACCGGCGAGGCGCTCGGGCGATTGCGCGCATGGGGCGACGATGGATTGTTGGCGAAATACTCAACCAGGTCGGGAACCGATGTCACCAGCTCTTCCAGCGAACCATATTCACGGTCTTCGATCATCGGGACGGCCTTTCGACGAGTTGCTTCTACCGGACGCCGCGTCCATCCGACGATGAAGCGGCATTGGAAATCAGGCGGTCGGGACGGTCCGCCGACAAGCCATGGCCGGAAACCGGTCCGCTTTCGGCGACGGGCGATACGCACGGACCACGCCTGTCCCGATGGCGGTTTCGGGTCGCGGCCTGCCGGCCCCGGCCCGCTCCTCCGCGCCTGCGATCCGCTAGCCCATGTCTTACCGGCATGGGTGATGGCATTTTCGCTCGCATGTTGCCAGAACCGCGACATGAAGCTGACCCAGATCCGGCACCTCGTCGCCGTCGCCGACGGCGGTGGCTTGGGACCGGCCGCGGCCGCATCGGGCGTGTCGCGGCAGGTGCTGTTGCGGAGCATCCGCGAGATCGAGCAGGAACTCGGCACCGCCCTGTTCCGGCATGGCGACAGGCCGGCAGCCCTGACGCCGGCGGGGGAGATGTTCGTCCGGCGGGCCGCGGCCGCGCTCGCCGATCTCGGCCGGGCGACGGACGAGATCCACCAGACTTCCGGCTCGTCGGGCGGCCTCGTCTCGCTCGGCCTGTCGGCGGACGCGCACCATCCGGCGTCGGCAGGGGTCCTGGCCGCCTTTCGGGCGCGGTTCGGCGACATCCGGCTGCGGATCGTGGAGGGCAGTTTCGAGGCGCTGGGCCGGGAGGTTCGCGACGGCGTTCTGGACTTCTACATCGGCCAGGTCTGGCTGGACCGGCCGACGGACGGCCTCAAGATCGACAGGCTTCACGACGTCGCCCGCAGCATCGTCGTCCGACCGGGGCATCCGCTCGCGGGCGCGACCTCGCTTGCCGAGCTTGGGCAGGCGCGATGGATCGCGTCGTCGCGATGCGAACTCGACGCGGTGTTCGGGAAGGCCGGTCTCCCCCGTCCGCGCATCGAGACGGAGGCCGGAACCGGGCTCGGCATGCTCTCGGCCGTCGCCGCTTCCGACGCCGCCCTGATCGTGTCGGCAAGCTGGTTGCCGCTGATCGAGCGGACAGGTCTGGCGACCGCCCTGCCGCTGGAGGTGCCGCTAGACGCGTTGCCGATCCATGTGGCGACGCGAACACGGCTTCCCCTGACGCCCGCGGCGGCCTACCTCAAGGCCTTGATCGTACAGGCATCCAGCAGTGTCCGGCCGCTTGCCTAGCGTGCGATGACCGGCCACGGTCGCGCCGGTTCGCCCGGACCGGACGTCCAGGGCCACAAAGGAGGTCGTATGAACAGGTTGACCGGGCGCACCGTGATCGTGACGGGCGCGGCGCAGGGTATCGGTGCGGCCTATGCCATCGCGCTGGCCAGGGACGGCGCCAACGTCGCGGTCTGCGACATCCTCGATCCCGCCGCCACCGTGGCCGCGATCGAGGAAGCCGGCGGCGAGGCGTTCGGCCATGTCTGCGACATCACCGACGCCGCTGCCGTCGCCGGGTTCATCGCCGCGGTGATGGAGCGGTTCGGCGCCATCACCGGCCTCGTCAACAACGCGGCGCTGTTCGCGACCTTGCGGACCAAGCCGATCGAGGAGGTCTCGTCGGAGGAGTTCGACCGCGTGTTGCGCGTCAACGTGCGGGGGACGTTCGAGATGATAAAGGCCGTCCTGCCGGCGATGCGCGGCCAGGGCTATGGCAAGATCGTCAACATCGCCTCGGGGACGATCTTCAAGGGAACGCCCTTCATGGTCCCCTATGTGGCGTCGAAGGGCGCGATGCTGGGCCTCACCCGATCCGTCGCGCGGGAGGTCGGCGGCGCCGGCATCTGCGTCAACTGCGTCGCCCCCGGGCTGACGATGAGCGAGGCGCTCGGCGACAACCCCGATTATTCGGGCGATCTGGCGACCGCCACCGTCAAGTCGCGCTGCCTCCCCCGCGATCAGATGCCCGAGGATCTGACCGGCATCGTCTCGTTCCTCCTGTCCGCGGACAGCGACTTCATGACGGGTCAGACGGTCGTGGTCGATGGCGGGTCGATCATGCATTAGGCGGCACCCCGGCCACCAGCCACACCGCCGAGCCGCCGCCCCGCGCCGATCGCCGCGCGCGACGGCGGCCTTCGAGGGTCCGGTCCGCCGCGGGGATTGTCGAGGCGCGGTGGACCGCGAGCCGGCAACCGGTCCCGAGCTTGGGACCCCCGTGCTACCGGGCCGTCGTCCGCGTGAGGCTGTCGGTCCGGCGAACGCCGTTCTGCCAGGCGATGAACCCAAGCCACAGCAGGATGAGGATCGACGTCGAGCTCAGCGCACCCGGCGGCACGAAGCGCGCGACGAAGCTGTAGAGGAACAGGATGGACCCGGCGAGGACGCCCGTGATCCTGACGGGCAGCGAGCCGCGCAACGACACGGTCACGATCCAGATGCCGGCGAAGATGTGACCCCCGTAACGTTCGGAATAGGCGATGTTGTGCTCGACGTTGTCCATCGTCATCACGCCTGCGGCGATATCGAGCAGGAGCCAGCCGTATCCTGCCGCCTTGGCCCATTGCGGCGCCTCCAGCCTCGAGACCATGAGGAACAGGGCGAGATGGAAGAAGATACCCGGATAGTTGATCCACCAGACGCCGGGAGCGACCGCGAACGACACCATGACGGGAATGAAGAACGCAAGCGCGGCGATCGCGAGCACGCGCGGTGAGATGGATGGATGGAGATCGGTCATGGCTTTGTCCCGACGGAGGAAGGGCGAACGGAGCGGCCGGATACCGTATCCGGACACGGCGAAAGGCACGGGGCGGCCCGGGACAGGTGGTTCAGCCCACCGACCGCGGCGCGGGGTCCGTCAGTTCCCAGAAACCGGCTCCGGTGATGGATTGTGACGTGACACGAACTGCTCGAAGCTGGTCGGCGGACGACCGAGCAGCCAGGTGAGCACGTTGGCGTTGCCGATGAAGTCGTGGCTGCTGTACCGGTCGGTCAGCGATCGGCCCACGGAGGCCTCGTGCGGCATGGTGTCGAGGTCCTGGTCGCCGAACAGCCCCTTCAGATAGGCGTCGGGACCGATTTCCTCGACGGCGATCGTCTTGCCCAGGACCCTGCCGATGATCTCGCCCATGTCCCGGGCCGTGTACCGCCCCGCCGCGACGAGTTCGTACGTGGCTCCTGCATGACGTTCGCTGTCGACCAGCACGGACGCCGCGACGTCGGTCACGTCGCCGATGTCGACGAGCGACTGATGACGGTCGAGCGACCATCCCGCCCTCAACACCCCCGTCTCGAACACGCGCGTGAAGCGCCGCGGCGCCATGTAGATGGTCGGCTGGAGGATCGTGTATTCCAGCCCGGACGAGACCAGATACTCCTCGATATCGCGTTTGATCTCGTGCTGGACGAGGTCGGTGATGATCGCATGGAGCACCGAGCTGAAGACGAAATGCCCAACGCCTTCCGCCTTGGCCGCGTCGATCCACGCCAGTCCCATCTCCCGCTCGCGCGGGTGGATGCCGGGACAGACGTGGTAGACCTTGTCGACGCCGCGGATCGCGCGCGCGATCACGTCGGGCTGGCTGATGTCGCCGACGACGACGTCCTTCACGCCGGCGGCGCGCAGGTCCGCGGCCGACGCCTCCGACCGCACGCAGGCGCGCACATCGAGGCCCTGCGCGATCAGCTTGGGGACCAGCAGCTTGCCTTGCTGGCCGTTGGCGGCATTGACGAGGATCATCACGGGCTCCGGATCAGGTTAAACGCATCGCGCCCGGCTCGGCCGCTCGGCGGGGTGGGCAACGATGAAACCGCGAACAGGGTATCGTGCCGGAGCCGAAGCCTCCGGCGCGACGACCTCGCGCGACCCGGGCGGGGCGCGTCCGCGCCGACGCGAGCCCGCGCGATGGCCGGCCTGTCGGTGCGGACGCGCTTCCACCCGTGCCTCCATCAAAACTTGGCGGACACCCGGCCGCCAAAGGTACGTGGCGGGGTGGTGAACGCCGAGAGCACCCCGCCGAACGCGACGGGAGCCGCGAGAAGCCGGTGGTTCTCGATGTTGCGCACGAAGCCCTGGATGGACCAGCGACCGTCCGCCGGCCCGAACGACACCTGTCCGTTCGTGGTCCAGCTCGCCCGCTGGAGCTGCTCGGTCGCATAGTCGAAATAGGTGTAGCGACTGGTCTTGTACGCCGTGTCCGCGCCGAACACGAGCTTGTAGTCGCCCACCGGCACCGTCTGCGAACCGCCCAGGTTCAACGACCATTTGGGCGAGTTGTACGCCGGCAGGCCGGCGCAGTTGACGTTGAAGAAGGGGACAACGCCGAAAAGAGGAGCCTGGTTCGACGGCGACACGGCGCAGTTCGTGTATGGATAGCCGAGCGTCGTGTAGGTGAAGCTCTTCGCCTTGGCATCCAGATACTGGACGTCGGCGTTCAGCTCGGTCGTCTTGGTCACGAGCACCCGACCCTCGGCCTCGACCCCCTTGATCTCCGACCGGCCGATGTTCTGGGTATAGCTGCCGGGACGGTTCAGCGCGTCGACGGCGGCGTGGGCGATCTGCTCGTTGTTGTACTTCCAGTAGAAGCCCTCGACGTTGAGCTGGACACGGTTGTCGAAGAAGCGGTTCTTCGAACCGATGGTGAACGCCGTCAGCGTCTCGGGCTGGTACGTCTCCAGCCCGACCGCGTTGTTGAACCCGCCCGACCGGAAGCCGGTCTCGACGCTGCCATAGAGCAGCGAGGTGGGGGTCAGGTCGAACTCGAGCGCGCCACGATACGTCACCTTGCGGTTGGTGAGCTGGTTGTTGAAGAAGATGTCGGTCCGCGCGATCGTCGTATTGGGCGTCGGTCCGGGGACGCGGCTCGGCACCACCGCCGACGGGCTCTGCCCCGGGATCGCGAACGGCAGCGCCTGATAGGAGGTGATCGTCGGCGGCAGGATCGCCGTCGGGCAGGTGAAGCCGGCGTTGCACGTCTCCGCGATCGTGATGCCGTGCGCGTAGAACTCCTTGTGGTCGTGCGTGTAGCGCACGCCGCCGACCAGGCGCAGCCGGTCGGTCAGGTGCGCCGTCAGGCGCAGGAACGGAGCATAGGAGTCGGTGTTGACCCGCGTCGGATCCTGGAAGTTCTCGCTGGTGGCGCTGGCCACCGTGCCCGCCTGAAGCTTGGCGTTCTCGTTGTAGTAGAAGAAGCCGAGCGTGTAGTCGAACAGGCTGACCTTGCCGGCGAAGCGGGTCTCGACGCTGTACTGTATGTCCTTCTGGTTATTGGCGATCGGGAAACCGCCGCCCGCGTTCCGGTTCACCACCTGGTCGAAACGCACCGCCGGGATGACCGTGAGCACGCCCTTGCCGGTGTCCCATTCGACATCGGCGTTGGAGCCGTAGAACGAGCTGTTCTGGTACAGGCTCGGGAACGGGTCGTACTTGCGGCCCGCGATGGCGCTGTTGCGCGACGTCTCGAACGCCTGCGACGCCGGCGACAGATTGCCGTCCGATCGCGGGATGTTGGTCGGCGTGACGACGCAGTGGGGCGTCGCCCCCGGCGTCGTCGGGGTCGCCGCCGAGCAGGCATAGGTGTTGAGATAGCTGATCCCCGAACCGACCCCGCCCAGATGCGAATAGTCGAAGGCGACGCGGGCGGTGATCGCCGGCGTGAGGTTCGCCTTCGCCTGGATGCGCAGGCCCTCCGACTTGTCGTCCGACGTCCCGTCGCTGTAGAAGCCGTCGCGCCGATCGACGACGCCCGAGATGCGTACCGCGCCGTTCTCGCCGATCGGGATGTTGACCGCGCCTTCCGCCGCGAACGCATTGTAGTTGCCGTAGGACACCGTGCCATAGCCGCCAAGCTGGCCGATCTTGGGCTGGGTGGGCAGGACGTTGATCGCGCCCGCCGTCGCGTTGCGGCCATAGAGCGTACCCTGCGGACCCTTCAGCACCTCGACGCGGTCGAGGTCGAAGAACAGGGTCGACGTGGCCGTGAGGCGGCCGATGTAGACGCCGTCGTAGTTGAACGCGACCGCCGGATCGCTCGTCACGGAGACGGAGAAATTGCCGACGCCGCGGATGAACGACGTCGCCGAGGGGCCGACGTTGGCGATGGTGAGCGCCGGGACCAGCTGGTTCAGCCGCTCCGGCTGCGTGATGCCCGCGCCCGTGATGCCGGCGCCGCTCACCACGCTGATCGCGATCGCGGCCTTCTGCGAGCTTTCGGAACGGCGCTGCGCGGTGACGATCACGTCCTGGATGCCGGTCGATCCGCGTTCCTGCGCAACCGCCCCGACGTCGGAGCCGGTCTGGACGCCGGACGCTCCGTTGGCGGGAACCGCGCCGCCGGCGGCGACCGGGGGCTGCCCCGTGGCGTCCTGGGCCATCGCCATCGCCGGCATCATCCCGGCAAACATCGCCGTGCCGGCCAACAACATGTTACGCATCCTGATCCCCTCCTAATTCGTTCGGACCTTCCTGGCGAAGGCTTCGTTATCCGTCGTGCCGATACGTTTCCGAACCGGCAGGGCGCGCACTATCCGGCGATTTTTCGCGGACAGCAATCTGTCTCGCGCCGCGGCAGGTGCGTCGTCCGCCCCTGCGGTCGAACATATCCTTTAACGTGAAATGTAATCGGCCACCGCTGTAAGCGCGCAGCTCGAAAACAAGCGAGATAGAGAAATCGAAGCGTTGATAGCCCGATCGTATCGCTGGTCGCGGGCGACCGGGTGACCGCCATCCTCTACACACGCCCGGCTCCGCGTGACAGCCGTGAAAATCGATGGCGTTACCGGCGACGGGGCTCTGCGATAGGGGCTCTGCGCGCCCGTCCCGTGGCTGTCCGGCAAGCGCGGAACGTGGAACGTCGATGACGAAGGCCGCTCGATGCCGCACGGCGCAGCGGGACGAGGGAACGGGCGGCGGCGATGGATGTCCCGCGTCCGCCGCCAGCGCCGCCCGGTCGTCCAGGCGCGCGTGCCTAGCGCGCCTGCGCCGCCTGCGGCGCGGACCTGCCCGGCAGCATCCGCAACAGGACGCCGTCGCCCTGCACGAACTGGTGCTTTAGCGCCGCCGCGATGTGGAGAAGGATCAGCGCGCCGAAGAGATAGGCGAGCAGCACATGGGTGGTGCCAAAATTGCCCTCGATCGCCAGCCGGACGGGCATCGGCTGGTCGTGGACGAACCCGATGTGCGCCAGCGGGATGGTCTTGTAGAGCAACGTCGGCAGGTTGAGCGCGCTGGCGGACACGATCACCCACCCGGTCAGCGGCATGATCAGCATCAGGGCATAGAAGCTCCAGTGCGTCGCAGTCGCCGCGAGCCGTTCCCACCGACTCATCGACGCGGGATAGGGCGGGGGCCGATGCGCGAGACGCCACGCCACCCGCAGGACGCTGAGCGCGAGGACGGTGATCCCGACCGATTTGTGCAACTGGAACTGCGAGAAGCGATCAAGCCCGGCGATCCGGTTCATGTGCCAGCCAAGATAGATGTTGAGCAGGATCAGCACGGCGATCGCCCAGTGGAACGCGATCGCGCCCAGCGTATACCGCCGCGCCGGCCGGGGCGGGTTCATGGCAGCGACGCTCGCCATGGGTCAGCCGTGCCTCGCTGCGATGTCGATCGCGAGCTGGACGTTGAAGGGGACGGTGTCGGCGGTGGCGAACTGGCCCTGGCCGACGCCGAAGACGTGCCGGTCGATCGTCGCCGTGCCAGTCATCCGCGCCTGGTTGCCCTGGATCCTGAGGGTGAACGGCAGGACGAGCGGGCGCGTGACGCCGCGCATCGTGAGCGTCCCGACGGCCTGGTAATGGCCGGCGCCCAGGTCCTTGAACGTCCTGGACGCGAAACTGACCTGCGCGAACTTGCGGGCCGCGAACCAGTCCTCGCCGGGCAGGGCCTCGTCGCGATCGCTGCTGCCCGTGCGCGCGGAGGCCATGTCGACCCTCACCAGCACGGAGGATCCGGGGAGGTTGCCGGGATCGAAACGGATGTCGGCATGCCAGCGCGCGAACATGCCGGTGAACGGCGCACCGCCAACGCTGCTCTGGAAGCGGAGGTGCGACGCCGCCATGTCCACCGCCCAGACGGGCGGCTGCGCCACCGTCGCCGCGGACAGGGGAGCGAACCCGGCCGGCACCACCGCGGCAAGCATCGTCAACGCTCCCGCAAAGCTCGACAGCTTCTTCATCCGACATACTCCGAGACGTTGAGGACGCAAAATCACCATTCGATCGATCACACGAAGCCGACCCACCGTCCAGCGACCACGACGCCGATCCAGAAGGTCAGCGACAGGCCGGCGGCGGCCCGAACCGCGCGGGGAGTGGGCACCAGGCGATCCCAGTCATGCACGATGCGCCACGCGCCGCGATGGAACACCACCATGTTTATACCGGCAAGCACAAGAAGCACCATCTTGATGCGGAACGGGACGTTGCCATAATATTTGGTGGCCGCCGATACGAACATCAGGGTGCCGGTGATGGCGGCCACGACGAACGCGCTCCACGTCCAGGGCAGCGTCTCGTCCGACAGCTGCATCGCCCCCAGGTTCCTGTTGGCGAGGCCGAGCAGCCGCAGGTCCAGCAGCACGATCGAGCCGACCACCAGCGTCAGCGCGAGCACGTGAACGGTCTCGATCGTCGGGAAAAGCCACTCGGACTCGGTGATCTTCACGGCAAGCGGGGTAGCCTCGAGCCAGGTGCAGAGCGCCAGAACCGTCCCGCCCACGCTCATGCCTGTCCTCCGGCATAGGCGATCCACCGCCCGCAGACGAGCACGCAGACCCATAGCGCCAGCGACATCAGGGCGCAGGCGCGGATCGCCGAACGCCGGCCCGGCGACAGATCGCGATAGCGGCGGTCCTCCAGCAACCGGCGGACCGGGGCCGTGAACAGCGCCGCCCCCACGATCAGTCCCATCTTCGTCCAGAAGATCCAGTTCAGCAGCTCGCGGGAAGGCTCCGCCATGACCTGCAACAGCCCCGTCGCCAGCAGCACCGCGAGCGCGCCCCAGATCCATGGGTAGAACCGCGACGTCAGCCCGCGCATCGACTGCTCGCGCCCCAGGAAACCGGCGAGCCTGAGGTCGAGCATGCCGATCGACGCCATGACGATGCCGATCGCCAGGATATGGACGCTCTGCAACATCGGGACCGTCCAGTTCTGACCGGCGATCATCGTGCTGAGCGACGTCCCCGCCAGCCAGTCACTGACCGCCTGCAACCTCGGCATTGATCTCTCCACCCGGGCGCCCGCGCTCGACCCCCTGTCGGGCGGCGCCTACCGCCTCGGCGCCACCACATATAGATTGCATTTGCGGCCTGCCGATACGGTGCGGTGATCGGCGTCCGTTTCCCATGCCCTGCCGTCAAGCAGCCCGGGGATTGCGGGCGCCTGAACAGGCCAGGCCTACAGATGGACGCCCACCGTCGCGCCGAACGTGCGCGGCGCTCCCGGCGCGAAGGCGAAGCTGGTCGCGACCTGACCGACCGCATAGATATACTGGTCCGTCAGGTTCCTGACCCAGAGCTGGACATCGTATCGCTTGTCGGCCGCCGTCCAGCCGAGCGACGCATCGACCAGATTGTGCGCGCCGTTGACGACGTACTGCGCCGATGTCGGGTAGGATTCGTTGTAGTGATCGTTTGCGCTGATCGTGAACGAACCGAGCCTTGTGTTGACGTTGTAAACGGCGCCGACCGTTGCCGAGACGGGCGCGGAGAATTGCGGCGTCGCTCCGGCCAGGTTGCATAGGGTGTTCACGATCGTTCCGATCGTCACCCCGCGGCTGTCGACGCGCGGCATGCCCGGCGTGGGGCAGATGGTGCCGGGGAAGTCGACGTATTTGGCGTCGAGATATTCGACGGCGCCGTTGAGCGTGAGCCCCCGGACCGGGACGAGGCTGATGTCGATGTCGACGCCGTCGACCCTCTCCTTAGCCGCGTTCAGCAGCAGGGCGTTGCCGGGCGCCGCGGGCGGGGACATCGAACGGACCTGCACGTTCTGATAGTTGTAGTGGAAATAGGAGGCGTTGAACCGCAGCCGCCGGTCGAACAGCTCCGACTTCACGCCCGCCTCCGTCGCGTACAGCAACTCGGGCGTCACCGGCGGGTTGTTGAACCCGTTGCCGTTGTACGCGCCCGACTTGAACCCGAGGTTGTGCGATACGAACAGGTGGATGTTGTCGCCGATGTCCTGCGCCAGCACGAAGCGGTACGTCAGCTTGTGGAACACCAGCTTGGTCGGGATCCCGTTGGGGAACGACGCCGCGAGCACGCCGGACGTGAACAGCGCGAAGGGCTGGCCCGGATAATAGACGATGCCGGGCGTGGTCGCGGTCGCCGCGGGTCCAAGGGTCGCCACCGAGTTCGAATAGCCCGGAAGCGGCGAGAGCAGGCCGCTTAGGGTCTTGCGCTCCGCGGTGTAGCGGAGGCCGATCGTCAGGTGGGTTCCCTTGAAGAAGCGGTACGACCCGTCGCCGAACACGGAGCCCGACAGGGTGTTGGGAAAGCCGTTGTTGCGCTGCGGCGTGCCAAGGCAGGTGGTGCCGTTGCACGTCGGCAGCGAGTCCAGCCGCAACTGGGTGTGGTCGTCGTAATAGAATGCGCCGAGCACCCAGTCGAAGCGCGACGACGACGGCTTGGACACGAGCTGGAGTTCCTCGCTGAGCGAGCGGTTCTTCTCGTAGAAGTTGCTGTAGGCGGTGGTCTCGCCGGCGATCGGCTGCCCCGGGCCGGGGCCGCCGCCGGCGAACGCCACGTCGGCATGGCTCGCCTGGAAGCCGCTGAGGCTCTGCAGGGTCGCAAAGCCCAGGTCCTGCTCGACCTTCAGCGTGCCGATATAGATGTTCGTCGGCGCCGAGGGATCGATCCGCAGCGTGCTGACATACTTGCCCTGGTATCTGGTGCCGTCGTTCGCGATCGTGCCGGGAAGCACCTCGTACGCATAGCCGAGGTCGCGGTTGTTGTAGTCGTAGATGAAGCCCGCCGTCACCTTCGTGTTCGGCCCCGGCCGCCAGATCAGCTTGGCCTGAACGCCGGTTTCATCGGACTTCTGGATATCGTGGCCGGTGACGATGTTCCTGCTCCAGCCGTCGCTCTGCTTCTGGTGGTAGACGGATACGCCGGCCGCCAGCGTATCGGAAAGCGGCGTGGAGGCGTACAGGTTCGTCGTCAGCGTGTTGTAGTTGCCATAGCCGACCGAGGCGTCGATGCGCGTCGCGTCGCCCGGATCGCGCGTTATCACGGAGATCAGGCCGCCGGTGGCGTTGCGGCCGTACAGCGTGCCCTGCGGACCCTTCAGCACCTCGACGCGATCGATGCTGTTGAACGAATAGATGCTCAGCGTCGGGTTCGCCAGGTACAGGCCGTCGATATAGACCGCCGTCTGCGCCTCGTTGAAGCCGGTGCTCGGCGAGCCGATGCCGCGAAGGTAGATGTTGTTGCCGCCCGACGGCGTGACGACCAGGCCCGACACCAGCGTCGGCAGCGACAGGACGCCCGTGACGTTGAACGCCTTGAGCGTGGAGGCGGAGACCGCCTGGATGGTGATCGGCACCGTCTGGAGGCTCGCGCTGCGGCGGGTCGCGGTGACGACGATGTCCTCCACCGACGACGCGCTGCCCGCGTCGGGGGCCTTGGCCGGCTCCGTCGCGTCGGGGGTGGTCGCCGGCGTGACCGGACTGGCCGGTTGCGCTGTCTGGGCGAGGGCGGGGCTCGCGGCGAACAACGCGGATGCCGACAGCGACAGCGCAATCTTGATGGTCATGACCTCTCCTCACCGATTTATCTTGTCGGCGCGGCACGATCGGGTTCAGCCGTCCATGCCGCGCGCGGAGAGATATCGGCGGGTCGTCTCGACGGGGCGGAACCTAGGTGGAAGGACGCTGTGGCCTTCGCTCCGTGGATATCCCCTGACGCACGTACCGGCGATCGACGTCCTCCCGCCCACTTCTTTTGAGTGGCGGGATCAGCCTGCGCTTGGTTTCCGATATCACGCGAGATTGCAAAACGGCGCCGACGATGCCTGTTCGCTATCCCAGGATTCTCGACGGCCGGGCGCGATGCTGATGCTGGATCAATGCGCAGACGCTCGCATCTCTCTTGCGCGACCAAGCTGCCCTAGTTGGACAGTGAAAAGCCGTATGCTACCTGCCGGACACCATCGACGTCCCGTGGCGATGTCGTTGCGACGGATGTGAGAGGAAGAGATGGTCACGATGCGTCCCTTGCCGAAGTCACCCTTGACGAAGCCCCGCCGGCGCGGACGGCTCGTCGCCGTCCTGCTGCTGTGCGCGGCCCCGTCGGCGCATGGCGCGCTTGCCGCCCAGGCCGCGCCG
>NZ_CAHJWW010000030.1 GCF_903643035.1 Sphingomonas bacterium
CGGCGCGCTCGCGGCCGCGCCGCAGGAAGTGCCGCCCGGCGGCACCGGAACGCGCGTGGGATCGGGCGACGGCACCGGCGAAGGCCAGGCGTCGACGACGGGCACGACCGACAACGACATCATCGTCACCGGCACGCGCGCGGGCGGCATCACCGCGGCCGAGAGCGCGACGCCGATCAAGGTGCTCAACGCCGAGACGCTGAGCCATGTCGGCCAGCCCAACCTCAACCAGCAGCTCGCGCAGCTGGTGCCCTCGTTCACGGCCGAATCGTTCGGCGGTGACACCGCCAACCTGACGCTGTCGGCGCGTCTGCGCGGGCTGAGCCCCAACCAGACGCTGGTCCTGGTCAACGGCAAGCGCCGGCACGGCACCGCCAACCTCCATGTGCTGGCCGGGCCGTACCAGGGATCGGCCGCCCCCGACCTCGACCTGATCGCGCCCGAGTCGATCCAGCGGATTGAGGTGCTGGAGGACGGCGCCGCCGCGCAATACGGGTCGGACGCGATCGCGGGCGTCATCAACATCATCCTGAAGGACAGCACGAGCGGCATCGACGGCAACGCCACCGCCGGCGAATACTATGACACTGGCGGCGAGACTTATGCCGGCACGCTGCACGTCGGGACCAAGATCGGAGCGGCGGGCTATTTCGATGCGACCGGATTCTACCGGTACAACGACTTCACGCAGGTCGGCGGCGTCGACCGGCGCGTGTCGACGCCCGACGGCGCTCTCCAGCCCAGCTTGTCGGCGGCGCAGCGCTCGCTGTACGCCACCATCCCGGGCTTCGAGGGCAACAAGCAGATCACTGGCGGCAAGTTCGCCAACCGGATCAATGGCAACGCGCAATCCTACCTCGTCACCGGTCAGTACAACACCGGCTATGATTTCGGCGGCTTCAAGGTCTACAGCTTTGGCTCGTACAGCCGCCGCGTCGCCAGCGCATTCGAGAACCTTCGCGTGCCCGACCGGGTGATCGCCTCGCCGGTGCTCGGCGTCGCGGGCACGCTCACCACGCCGGGCGAGCTGATCCCGTTCCCGCAGGGCTTCAACCCGCGCGAGAAAATCAAAGAGAGCGACTTCGCCTTTACCGGTGGCGCCAAGGGCGACCTGGGCGGGTTCGGTTACGATCTCAGCGCCACCTACGGCCGCGACAAGAACGTGATCGAGACGGTCGACTCGGTAAACCGTTCGCTGTTCGTCAACACCCATGCAAGCCCGCGCAATTTCTACGACGGCTTCTTCCAGGCGAGCGAGTTCACCGCCAACGCGGACTTCTCCAAACCGTTCGATATCGGCACCGGCTCGATGCTCAACGTGGCATTCGGTGCCGAGTACCGCCGCAACACCTACCAGATCGGCTCGGGCGACGCGGGTTCGATCTACCTCGAAGGCGGCCAGTCCTATCCCGGCTTCCGCCCGACCGACGCGGGCAGCCACAGGCGCGACAATGCGGCGGGCTATATCGATCTCGCGACGACCGTCATGGACAAGCTGAAAGTCGACCTCGCCGGGCGATACGAACATTATTCGGATTTCGGCAGCCGGGTGATCGGAAAGGGGACCGCACGTTACGACATCGCGCCCACGTTCGCGATCCGCGGCACGGTCGACTCCGGCTTCCGGGCGCCGACCCTGGCGGAGGAGTTCTATTCGGCGACCAACGTCTCGCCGACTTCGGCGACCGTCCAGCTTCCCGCCAACTCGGCGGCGGCGAAGGTGCTGGGCTTCCAGAACCTGAGGCCGGAGAAGTCGTTCGGCTTCAGCTTCGGCGGCGTCTTCCGGCCGCTGCCCAAGCTGGCGATCACGATCGACGCCTACCAGACAAAGATCACCGATCGCATCCTGGGCACCGGCACGTTCTTCAACACGGGCGGCGCGACCAACTATCCGCTGGTGACGCAGGCGATCGTCGCCAATGGCAACATCCTGGACCCGACCGTCGTGCAGACGGGCATCAGCGTCTTCACGAACGGCGGCGACACGCGCACGCGCGGCATCGACGCCACCGCCAGCTACGACGTCGGCCTGAACGACCTGGGCGACCTGACGCTGAGCCTGTCGGCCAACTACAACAAGACGATCCTGACCAGGATCAACGCCGCGCCGACCGGGCTGCCGGGTGCCACCCTGTTCGACAAGACGTCGCAGAGCCTTCTCATCACCGGCTCGCCGAGGGTGAAGGTCACGACGCAGGGCTTCTACACGTACAACGCGATCTCGATCCTCGTCCGCGAGAACTTCTATGGGTCGACCTCGGCGCAATACAGTCCGGACGGCGGCAACTATACCTTAAACAGGGTCGGCTTCGCGGCAATCACCGATATCGAGCTGGGCGTGAAGATTACCAAGGCCTTGACCTTCTCGTTCGGTGCGAACAACCTGACCAACAAGAAGCCGCCGGCTTACGTACTGCTCCCGAATGTCGGACCCAACGGCGTTGTGAACGTGAACCAGCCGATCGTATCGAGCGGCGGCAACGTATACGACGCGCCGCTGGGTATCTCACCCTACGGGATCAACGGCGGCTATTATTACGGCCGGCTCGCCTTCAAGTTCTGACAAAATCCCGCCTGGGCCGCGCGTCGCGCGGCCCGGTAGCGGTCGTCAGTGGCGATGTTCGCGGCGCAGTTCGTAACGCCCGTCCGAAAAGCCGGTGAACAGCCCCGATATGGCAGGATGCTCCACCGGCTCGTCGCTGTCGTCGGCAAGCAGGTTCTGCTGACTGACATAGGCGATATAGCTCGCCTCCGCATTCTCCGCGAGCAGGTGGTAGAAGGGCTGGTCCTTGCGCGGGCGCAGGTCTTCCGGAATCGCGTCGTACCATTCCTGCGAGTTGGCGAAGACCGGATCGATATCGAAGATCACGCCTCGGAAATCGAGCATGCGATGCCGGACGATGTCGCCGATCGCGAAATCGGCGTGTGAAACGGCAGGTGCCACCGGAGCGGCGGCGGTGGGAAGGGCGACGCGAGGAACCATCGAACCTATCTAATGGACGGCCCGTTTCGCACAAGCGCCGCGAGCATGCGTGCCCGGCTTGTGTGGTGAGGCCGGTTCGTCTATGCGCCCGCCCTCGACTGAAAACCGACCCGGCATCGCGGATTGCCGGATCGGTACGCCTTGCGGAGAGGTGCCAGAGTGGTCGATCGGGACGGTCTCGAAAACCGTTGTGCCCTCGCGGGTACCGTGGGTTCGAATCCCACCCTCTCCGCCACTTGCTTGTGATAAGCGATTGAAACCGCTAATCATTTTTGCGTTTCTCGCAGTCTTCCCCTCATTCGTTCCTACAGCCGTTTCGCGTCTTTCCCTTGCGGAAGGGTAACACGCGTTTTTCAGGTCCGCGACGTGTGGCGAATGCAATCATCTGCCCGCGATTGCACGATATTTTTAGCGGTTTTTGACAGCCGAAGCGCGGCGGGTGTCGATGGTCGGCCATATCACGAAGCCGGCATAGCGTGGCCCGTTGCGGCGACGGCTCTCCTCTGGCATCCAACTCCCCGCATGTGGTCTGTCCCGCGTGTGAGGCGTGGAACCCTCATGGCTCAAGGCCCGGTCAATCTCATTGGCCGGCTGGATGCCGTCATGTCCAAGGTGCAAGCCCAAAAGCGGCATCGCCTTGTCCTTAGCAGGGGTTCCAACGGCCGGTTCTGACCGGTCGGCGCTTCCAGAATAGTGGAGCGCGTCGGGTGCAAGCTCTTATCATTGTTGTTGTGCTGTTGGCGCTTGGCTTCTGGCACGCGGAGCGGAAGAAGGCGGCTGAAAACGCGCGATTGCGATCGCGACAAATAGCCGTCGAGATTGAGGCGGCTTATCTTGAGGCAGACGCCGCTCAAGCGGAACTTGAACGCACAGAACGGAAAAACGCCGACTGGTCGGCTTGGCAAGATCAGTATGCCGCAAGCTCTCTCGAAGCGGCGGAGGCTGAGGAGCTACTGCAGCTATTCACCGCAAGACACATCGATACATTGCTCATTAAACAACGTCAGTTAACATTTACGGACGATTACGGCAGAGCTGATTTGACTGCGTTCATCAAAGAGCTAGAATATTTCGTCAATAAGGTAGTGCCAGAAGATATACGGCGTCCACTTCTCAATCATCACGGCGATGACGCTGTATTGATGATGACGTCACTTGTCAGAATATGCTTGCTTGAAGCCAATGACCCATCTGTTCCCATTGGACTGTGCTACAGCCCTGAAATGTCCGGTGTAGACTTCGAGCGTTTAGTTGGTGAAAAGCTTGTCACTGCGGGGGCAGTCGTCCAATTTACGCCTGTCACGGGAGATCAAGGCGCGGATTTGCTTGTGAGGTACGATTGCCGCACGATCGTCGTTCAATGTAAGCGGTCAGCGTCAACTGTCGGTAACGGCGCGGTGCAAGAGGCCCATGCTGGGTGCAAGTTTTACGAGGCAGATGAGGCTTGGGTCGTGAGCGACGCACCCTTCTCACGCAGCGCCCGCCAGCTCGCCGATTCCCTATGTGTCCGGCTAGTAAACTTCGATCAGGTCGAAGCCGCGCTGTAGGTAAGGGTTCGTGATTATTAATCTATGAATCTGTAGCGTCGAAAACGTAGTCTAGGCGGCGGTCACGCCGCCCGCTCAAGTCGCCCAGAAATGAGGGCTTCAAGATCTGCCGCACGAATGAGGCGGCGTTTGCCGATGAGCGTGGACGGGAGCACGCCACCCGTGATGAGCGCATACAGCTTGGTCTTGCCGATGCCAATTGCGGCGGACGCCTCCGGTACGCTGTAGGCAAGGCGCTCAAGGCGATTTTCCGTTCTGCCACCGGTCGAAGTCGCGCGCTGCTGGTTCGTGAAGTTGTTCATAGCATTTACCTCCGAGGCGTCATCTAGAGCCAAGAAGCGTCATCGCTAGCTCGTTTTTTGGCTTTGACCGGGTACCTTTGCGATTAGTAGTGGGGGCTTGGCTATTACACGTTTCCGTTTTCCCCTTTTAACCGGGTACTTTCCTCTTATTCTAATTTTTTTTTTTGATATTCTATAAAATCACATCAATGATTTATATATAGAATATTCAGAAAGTACCCGGTAAAAAGCAGAAAACCGAAAGCCCTTAAGAGAGGGTGCTTGTCTCCATCACGTCGGGGCACCGACGAATATCGCCCAATCGGTCATCATCGTCCGGCGGATATCAAGATAGTTTGATCGGAGATACGCTTTAACATTTTTGCTAGGGATTACGTGGGCCAGCGCGGCCTCTGCCGCCTCGCTAGGGAACGCGGTCGCCTCTGCGGCCCACACGCGGAAGCTTGATCGAAGGCCGTGAACTGTCGAAGCCCCTCCTACAGCGGTTCGCAGCGTCTTGAGCATCGTCATGTCGCTGAGCGGCTTGCCTTTCAGGCCAGGGAAGATCGGTTCGCCAGCGATGCCCTTTCGTATCCGTTCTGCGGTTCGAAGGACGGCAAGAGAGGCGCCTGACAGCGGCACGACGTGTTCCTTCTGGGCTTTCATCCGGCCCGCAGGGATCGTCCAAATCGCATTCACTAGGTCGATCTCACCCCAAGTCGCTCCGCGCACCTCGCCAGATCGCGCCGCCGTCAGAATGACGAACCGCAACGCCAGTCGTCCGGCCGTGTCGTTCCCGGCCAGTTTGGCCGTCAAGCCCGCCACCTGCTTGTAGGGCAACGCGGCGAAGTTGCCGGATCGCTTGGTCTGCTTCGCAAGCCCCGTTTTAACCGATCGCAGCGGCGCTTCCTCCTGACGGTGGCCCTTAGCGTGCGCCCAATCGAGTACGGTCTTGACCCGTTGCAATACACGGCGGGCCGTTTCTTGCCTGTCATTCCAGATTGGCGCGAGCAGATCACGGATTGCTGGCCCAGCCACCTTGTCGATCGGAAGCGCGCCGATCGTAGGGAACGCATAGGTCTCTAGCGACGACAGCCATTGTGCCCGGTGTTTCGGGTTCTTCCAGTGGCGTTCGCGTTCCCTGTGAACGGCTAGTGCCGCCTCGCGGAAAGTCGGCATGGCGGCTAGGATTCTTCGTGAGGCTCTTTTGGCCTCCACGGGGTCCACCCCTGCCGGAACCTGCTTTCGCGTCTCTACGGCCCTCTGGCGGGCTTCTGCGAGGCTAATGGACTTTGCCGGTCCTAATCCGAACTCGCGACGTCGCCCGTTCAGTTGGTGGAGCAGCACCCATGAACGCGTGCCACCTGCCTTGATGACGAGATACAGCCCGTCCCCATCCGCGTGCCGTCCGGGCGTGCTCAACGCTTTCACGGCCATGACTGTAAGTTTTCCCATTTTCACCTCCGACCCCACAACAATCCCCACACGACATAGCGGTCATAGGCGAACGGGAAAGGTGGGGGGCGCGAAGTTACCGGGTAAGGACGGCGGTTTTCTGGGGATTTTGTGAACGCTGGCGAGTCATGATGGTCACGGGTTAGACGGACACCCTCTCCGCCAGCCTTCCGGCTTCCGATCCAGCTGGCGCCCGCCGAGCCCGAGCCCGAGCCCCTCCGAGCCCCCGATGGGAGGTCGACCGGGATATGTATGTCGACGGTCAGGCGCCGAGCGGCTAGGGAAACGTCGCCCGCTTCTGTTGTCGGCACCGGAACGGTTCACCAGTCCGCCGTGGAGACACATGATGGCTTCCGTCGCATCGCAGTCCGCCCCTCCACTTGGCCGGCTTGCAGAACATCGCGTCCACCCGGCCGCTGCCACGGGTTTCCTGCTCGTCCTGCTGGCGGGGCTCGGCTTTGCGGCCGTCAACATCGTCTTCGACACGCGCGACGCGGGCGAGCCGCTGGCGACCGGCGCGTTCCTGTTTCTCGGCCTCGCGCTCGTGGTGGCGCTGGCCTTCGAGTTCGTGAACGGCTTCCATGACACCGCCAACGCGGTCGCGACGGTGATATACACCCATTCACTGCGACCTGTGCCGGCGGTGCTCTGGTCGGGCGGGTGGAACTTCGTGGGCGTCGTCGCCTCGTCGGGAGCGGTCGCCTATTCGATCATTACGCTGCTGCCGGCCGATCTGGTCATGGGCGTCGGATCGGCAGCAGGCTATGCCATGATCTTCGCGCTGCTGATCGCGGCGCTGATCTGGAACCTCGGCACCTGGTGGCTGGGGCTGCCCAATTCGTCGAGCCACGCGCTGATCGGATCGGTGCTCGGCGTCGGGCTCGCCAACCAGCTGCTGGCCAAGGGAGTCGGCGGCGCCGCCGGGGTCGACTGGGGACAGGCGAAGGACGTGCTGCTGGCGCTGCTCGTCAGCCCGGCGATCGGGTTCCTCGGCGCGGGCGGGCTGCTTTTCGCCATGAAGCGGCTGGTGCGCGACCGGACACTCTATGAACAGCCAAAGGGTGACGCGCCGCCGCCGCGCGGCATCCGTGCGCTGCTGATCCTAACCTGCACGGCAGTGTCGTTCGCGCATGGCGGCAACGACGGGCAGAAAGGCATGGGGCTCATCATGCTGATCCTGATCGGCGTCGCCCCGACCGCCTATGCGCTCAACCGCACGATGCCCGACAGTTCGACGTCCGCGTTCGTGGCGACGGCGGCGCGGGCGAAGGCGACGTTCCTGGCGCGGGCGGGGGACGTGCGGGTCGCTCCTGTCGCCGCGGCCACGATCCTGCGGCAGGCGATCCGCAGCCGCGACGCAGACCATCCGCGCGTCCACGCCGCCCTGGCGGCCGAGGCGGAGGTCATCAGCGCGGACCTGAAGGAATATGGCTCGATCCGACGCGTGCCGGCCGCCGCCACGCCCAACCTGCGCAACGAGATGTACCTGACGCTGGACGCCTCGCGGTTGTTGACGAAGGACACGGCCCGCGCCGACGGCCTGTTCCCGAACGGCGGCGCGCGCGCGGTAGTCGCCTATCAGGACCTGCTGGAACGAGGCACGCGCTATATCCCGACCTGGGTCAAGGTCACGGTCGCGCTCGCACTGGGGCTCGGCACGATGATCGGCTGGCGCCGGATCGTGGTGACGGTGGGGGAGAAGATCGGCAAGCAGCACCTAACCTATGGAATGGGAGCGTCCGCCGAGCTGGTCGCCGCCGCCACCATCCTGCTCGCGCAGGTGAAGGGGATGCCGGTCTCCACCACGCACATCCTGTCCAGCGGCGTCGCGGGCACGATGACGGCGGACGGCGCAGGATTGCAGGGGGCGACGGTGCGCAACATCGCGCTCGCCTGGGTCATGACGCTGCCCGCGGCGATGGTGCTCGCCGGGCTGTTGTATGCGCTTCTGCTGGCGGGCGTGCACGTCGCCGGGCTTGGCTGAATGACCGGTCCAGGTCTCGCCGGGGACCGGCACGGGCATTGTCACCGATCTGTCATCGTCGCTTCGCAGCTCCGTCACACGCCGCGCCTATCAAACCCGTGCTCCAGGGGAACGCGGGGCGCGAACGGGAGGATATGATGCGCAACTTGCCCGCCGGCCTGATGGCTTCGGCCCTGCTCGCGACCTCGTTCGCGCTCTCGGGCTGTGGCGATGGCGTCGCCGCTACCCCAAGTCCGACGCCGACGCCCACCGCGACCGCCACGCCGCTGGCGGCGACCCGCACGATCGTGATGGTGTGGGACGGCCTGCGCCCCGACGACGTCAGCCAGGTGGACACGCCCAACCTGTACGCGCTCCAGCAGGCCGGCGTGAACTTCTCCGACAACCACTCGACCTATCCGACCTTCACGATGATGAACGGCTCGTCCTTCGCGACCGGCTCGTTCCCCAGGACCAGCGGTTTCTACGGCAACACCTTCTGGACGCCGCCGCAGGGCGCGTCGAACGCGATCCCGGTCGGCAACTCCGCCGCCGGCACGTCGCAGGACTATGTCGATCCCGTCTTCACCGAGGATTATGCCGTCCTCTCCACGCTCAACACCTATTACGGCGGCCAGCTTCTGCTCGTGAAGAGCCTGTTCGCGACGGCGCAGGCGGCCGGCATCGCCACCGCGACCGTGGGCAAGAGCGGCGCCGCCTTCATCCAGGACCTGGGCCAGGGCGGCAGCTTCATCGACGAGAACACGGTACAGCCGCGCAGTCTCGCGACCGAACTGCAGGCTGCGGGCTATTCGCTGCCCGCCAACACCGTCTACAACTATTCCGGCGCTCAGGCGGTGACGCTGGCATCCACCAACGGGTCGCCGACCGCCCGCGCGGGCTATGTCACCTTCAACACGAACGCCTACGATCCCAACGGGCAGCTGACGGTCGCGGCGCGCGACTCGCAGG
This sequence comes from Sphingomonas bacterium, assembly GCF_903643035.1. Taxonomy (GTDB): domain Bacteria; phylum Pseudomonadota; class Alphaproteobacteria; order Sphingomonadales; family Sphingomonadaceae; genus Sphingomonas. Next base: position 9,202 of record NZ_CAHJWW010000030.1, read on the forward strand.
ATACGACGCAGGGGGCGCCCGAGGACGCGGCCAACAAGTACATGCTGTCGACCTTCGTGAACTACATCCTGCCCAAGAAGAACCCGATGCTCTCCCTCATCTGGTTCCGCACGCCCGACAACGTGGAGCACGGCTATGGGCCGGGCACCGCTAATGCGCGCGCCGGGCTGCGCTCGCAGGACGCGCGGCTGGGCGAGCTGATGGCGGGACTGAAGGCGCAGGGGCTGGACGCGACGACCAACATCGTCGTGGTGTCCGACCACGCGCATTCCAGCGTCTCTGGCCCGGTGGACCTCTATCCGCTCCGGGCGATCATGCCGTCGCCGACCGCTCCCAACGGCACGCTCGTCAACGGCGCCACCAGCGGGACGGACGCGGCGGCCATCGGCGTCCCGACGCCGGTCGGCTTCTCCTTCTCCGGTGACGTCCGATCCGCCGACCTGCTGACCTATCGCGGCTTCAGCGCGTATGACGGCAACGGCTGTTCGACGAGCGCGATGTACGGCCTGGGGGTCTCCAACGTCCCGACGGTACCGGTCCGGTCCGACACGAGCGGCGCGCTATGCGGCGCGGCCAACACCAAATACCAGGCGGTGAGCGCGGCGCTCGCCAAGCCGGTGGCGAGCTTCAAGGTGCCCGCGCCCGGCAGCCTGCCCGCCAACGGGATCGTCGTCGCGGCCAACGGCGGCTCCGATTACTTCTACGTTCCCGGCCACGATGCCGCGACGGTCGCGGCGCTGGTGAAGTTCCTTCAGCAACGCGAGGAATATGGGGCGATCTTCGTCGACAGCCGCTATGGCGCGGTTCCCGGCACGCTGACGATGGCGAACGTCAACCTGGAGAACGCGAGCCGTCAGAACAACGGCCAGCCGGACGTCGTGGTGTCCTTCGCCTCCGACGACACCGTCAGCATCCAGGGCAAGTCCGGCATCGAGTTCGAGAGCACGGGCGGCCAGCGCGGGATGCACGGCAGCTTCGGCAGCACCGACGTCCACAACACGCTGATCGCCGCCGGCCCGTCGTTCCGCAAGGCGCTGAGCAACACGACGCCGACCGGCAACGTCGACGTGGCGCCGACCGTCGCGTATCTCCTGCGCCTCGCGATGCCGGCCGCCGACGGGCGCATCCTCAACGAGGCGCTGGTGACGCCCGCGAGCGGTTCGGCGCCGACGGTCGCCGCCTCCACCGTCTCGTCCAGCACCGCCACCGGGCTCGCGTTCGAGCTGCCGACCGATCCGACCGGCGGCACCAAGGACACGCGCCGGACCGCCGGCAGCTATCAGGTCGCGCTTCAGGTCAAGGACCTGACGATCGACGGGAAGACGTATCGCTATTTCGACCATGCCCGTGCCCTGCGGCAATAGGATCGGTGCGGCGGCGGCGGTGGTCTGCGCCGCCGCCGGCATGATCGGCGCGGCACCGACGACCAGCTTCGACACGGTCTTCACCGCCGCTGGCGAGCCGCCGTTCCTCCATGCCGTCGTCCTGTTCGCCGCCGGGGGGTCGCCGCACCGGATGGAGTTGTGGCGTGACCATGAACGGCGCATCCTGCGCACGACGGATGCGCGCATCACGACACTGGCGACGCACACCCGGGACGCCGGATACGACCTTGTGGTGCTCGACCGCAACCGACGCACCAGCACGCGCATCTCGCGCGACAACCTATACCGGATGGGCTCCTTCACGGACTGGTTCGACCTCGGCCATGGGCTTCGCCACCCGCATGGGAACTACCGGCTGACCCCGACCGCGAGTGCCGTGCCCGCGACGCTGCCGGCCACGCCGGCGCCGTGCCGCTGGTACGACCTCGACCAGCCGGGCGGCGGCGCCCACATCTGCTGGGACGCACGCGACCGGTTGCCGCTCCTGATCGCAACCGCGGCGTGGGTGCCGGCATGGCGGATCGTCGCCATCGATCACGCCGCGATCGGGACCGGCCGTTTCGTGCTGGACGATCGCGGCTATGTCCGCAACGATGCCGATCAGGACGTCGAAGGGGACTGATGTCCCGCGGTGCCCGTCGGACGCGCTGTTAAGCGCACCGCCGATCGTCCGGTCAGGATCGCAGGCAGCGGTCGAGGCCGCTCGCCCGCACCACCCCGACATAGCGCGCCAGCACGTTGCCGTGGCGCCGCACGAAGCCGTGCGGATCGACGGCGGCACGTTTCTTGGGCAGCGGCAGGATCGCCGCGATCCGCGCTGCCTCCGTAGCCGACAGCCGGCCGGCGCCGTGGTGGAAATAGCGTTCGGACGCCGCCTGCACGCCATAGGTGCCGATGCCCGTCTCGGCGAGGTTCAGATACACCTCCATGATCCGCCGCTTGCCCCAGATCGCCTCGATCAGGACGGTGAACCAGGCCTCCAGCCCCTTGCGGACCCAGCCGCCGCCCTGGAACAGGAACGCGTTCTTCGCGGTCTGCTGGCTGATCGTGGAGCCGCCGCGGATGCGCCCGCCACTCGCGTTGCGCTGCGCCGCCCGCTCGATCGCCTGCACGTCGAAGCCGCGGTGCAGGCAGAAGCGCGCATCCTCCCCCGCGATCGCCGCGCGCGCCATGTCGGGATCGATCCGGTCGAGCGGCGCCCAGTCGCTGGCGATCCGGTGCCCCGCCAACCGGTCGCCCAGCATCGTGAACGTGTAGGGCGGCGGCACGAAGCGATAGACGACGACCCAGGCGACGCTGACGATGACGAAGCCCAGGACGAGCTTCAGGACTGGGCGGAGCAGCCGGCCGATCATCGGGTGACCCTAGCCCGGAACGGCGATCGTGGCCAACAGCGCGTGAGCGGCGGCGACGCCGGTCTCGTATGCGCCGTGCGCGGTGGAGAAGTCGGTCGCGGAGCAGGCCTCGCCTGCGAAGAACAGCCGTCCGTCGATCGGCTCGGCGAGCACCGCGCGCTGGCCTGCCATGCCGACGCGCGCGTGGCTATAGCTGCCGCCGATCAGCGGGTCGTGCCGCCAGCGGGTCCTGGCGAGGGGAGTGAAGCGCCAGTCGCGGCCGAGCAGCCGCAGCAGTTCGCCGATCGCGAAATCGGCGGCGCCCGCGTCGCTCTCCCGCTCCAGCATCTCTGCGCAGTCGCCGCCGACGAACACCTCGACCAGCGGCTGTCCGAAGGGCGCGAGGCGGTAGCTTGCGGTACAGGCGCTGTGCGGGTCGCCGATCAGATGGGCGTTGGCCGGGAAGGCGGGGCCGTCGATGACCAGGAAGATCTTGTCGGCCAGCCCCAGCGGCAGCGCCTCGGCCGCCGCCTGCTTGTCCCGGAGCGGCGGATCGAACGCCACATCGCCCCGCGCCAGGACCGTGGTGGGCAGGGCGACGACGACGGCGCCGGTCTCGATCGTACCCGCGTCGGTCTCGACCCGGATCGTGCGTCCGCGATGGTCGATCCGCAGGACGCGGGTGCCGAGCCGTACCGACACCCCTTCCGCATGACGGGCGACGAGCGTGCCATAGCCCTCGCGCACCGCCCAGTTGTCGTCGGTCGCCGCGTCCTCATACGCCGCCCAGTCGTGCAGCGAGACGTTGGCGAGCTGCGCGCCGTTGGCATAGCCGGATATCGCATCGATCAGCAGGCGCCACGGACCCGGCGCGACGGCATCCGCAAGCGGACGGTCGACGCCGGCCAGCAACCCGTGAGCCTGCGCCTCCATCGCCTCCCATGCCGCACCAAACGCCTCGCGCTCGTCAGGCGAAAAGCCCAGGTCGCGCCATTGCTCGCGCCATCCGGTCGGCGTGCGATCGACGGTCAGGCCATAGGCTCCGGCAAGCGCGGTCCAGGGGTTACGGCGGGCGGAGTGGAGCCATCCGCACCCGCAATCGACGGTGACTTGACCCGGCACTCCCGACGCGTCGGCACCGGCGCCGGACAGTCCCAGCCGCATCGAATGGGCTCGCCCGCCGAGCCGGTCCTTCCCCTCCAGCAGGAGCACGTCGCGGCCGGCGTCGTGCAACGCGCGCGCGGCGGCGATCCCGGCCGCGCCGCCGCCGATCACGACGGCGTCGCGTCCAGCACCGCTCCGCATGTCAGGCGGTCAGCAGCCGCTTCTCGCCCGCGATCCGCATCATCGCCTTCTGCAGCTTCTCGAACGCGCGCACCTCGATCTGGCGAACCCGCTCGCGCGAGACGCCATAGACCTGGCTCAATTCCTCCAGCGTCTTGGGATCGTCGGTCAGGCGGCGTTCGGTCAGGATGTGCTTCTCTCTGTCGTTAAGGTCGTCCATGGCGTTGACGAGCATCCCGTGCCGCACGTCCGCCTCCTGCGCCTCCGCGACCGTCTGGTCCTGCAGCGGCGCGGTATCCTGCAACCAGTCCTGCCACTGGCCCTCGCCGTCCTCGTTCATCGAGACGTTGAGGCTGGTGTCGCCGCCCATCGCCATCCGGCGGTTCATGGAGACGACGTCGTTCTGCGTCACGCCCAGATCGGTCGCGATCTTTGCGACGTTCTCGGGGGAAAGATCGCCGTCCTCGAACGCGTCGAGCTTCGACTTCATGCGCCGCAGGTTGAAGAACAGCTTCTTCTGCGCGGCGGTGGTGCCCATCTTCACGAGCGACCAGGAGCGCAGGATGTATTCCTGGATCGATGCCCTGATCCACCACATCGCATAGGTCGCGAGGCGGAAGCCGCGATCGGGCTCGAACTTCTTCACACCCTGCATCAGGCCGATGTTGCCCTCGCTGATGAGCTCGGACGTCGGTAGGCCGTAGCCGCGATAGCCCATCGCAATCTTGGCGACGAGGCGCAGATGGCTGGTGACGAGCTGCGCCGCCGCGTCGGTGTCGCCGTGTTCCTGGAACCGCTTGGCCAGCATGAACTCCTGCTCGGGCTGGAGCAGCGGGAACTTGCGGATCTCGGACAGGTAACGGTTCAGCCCGGCTTCGCTGCCGAGCGCGGGGATCGTCGCCGGGACGTTGCTCTTGGCCATGATCAAACTCCCTTAGCCTGCCGCGAACCGCCCTGGGGGACGATACCGTGTGGCGCTTATGCCGAAAGATGGGTGAACAGCGCCTGCATGTCTGCCGGCAGATCGCTGTCGAATGCCACATCCTCACCCGTCACCGGATGACTGAACCCCAGCCCTGCCGCGTGCAAGGCCTGTCTGTGGAAACCCAGTGTCGCCAGCAACGCGCGATGCGCGGGTCGGGTCCGGCCATAGACCGGATCGCCTATCAATGGATGTCCCAGTGAACCCATGTGTACGCGCACCTGATGCGTGCGGCCGGTTTCGAGCCGGCATTCGACCAGCGCCGCCCCGGCCAGCCGCTCGCGCAGCCTGTAGTGTGTCACCGCGCGCCTGCCGCCGGGCACGATCGCGACCTTCTTGCGGTCGCGCGGCGAGCGGGCGAGCGGGGCGTCCACCGTCCCCGAGGGCGGCGACGGGATGCCCGACGTGATCGCCAGGTAGCGCCGGTGGATGCTGTGGTCGTGGAACTGCCGCGCCAGCCCCTCGTGCGCGCGATCGGTCTTGGCGGCGACCATCAGCCCCGAGGTGTCCTTGTCGATCCGGTGGACGATCCCGGGCCGCGCGACCCCGCCGATGCCGGAGAGCCGCCCGGCGCAATGGTGGAGCAGCGCGTTGACGAGCGTGCCGTCGGGATTGCCCGCAGCGGGATGGACGACGAGCCCGGCCTGCTTGTCGATCACCAGCAGATGCTCGTCCTCGAACACGATCGTCAGGGGAATGTCCTGCGCCTCGGCGGTCGCCGGCTCGGGCGCGGGGACCGCGATGGCGAACCTGTCCCCGGCGGCGGCGCGGCGGGCGGGATCGCGCACGGGGAACCCGTCGCGCGTCACCTGGCCCGAGAGGATCAGCGCCTTCAGCCGCTCGCGCGACAGCGTCGGGACCGCGTCCGCGAGCGCGCGATCCAGCCGCAAGCCGTCCGCCGCGTCGCCGATCGTCGCTTGTATGATCGAGACCCCCCGGTCCATGACGTCGCAGATGGCGAACGCGGTGGCGATTGCAAGCGATCTGGCCGACTGGCTGGCGGCCCAGGCGGCGGCGTCGCCGGCGGAGGAGGTATGCGGACTGCTGTTCGGCGGCCCCGCCCGCATCGCATCCGCGACCGCGTGCCGCAACGTCGCCGCCGAGACCGCGCGCAGGTTCGAGATCGATCCCGTCGCCCTCCTCGCCGCGCATCGGGCCGCGCGCGCGGGCGGACGGGCGGTGATCGGCTGCTGGCACTCGCATCCGTCCGGTGGAGCGACGCCCTCGCTCCGCGATGCAGCGGATGCCGCGCCCGACGGGGCATTGTGGCTCATCGCGACGGCATCCGAGCTGCGCGCGTGGCGGGCGGGGCCGACCGGCGAGGTGGGCGGGCGGTTCGATCCGGTCGCGCTGACGATCGACGACTGCTGACCGGCAGCTTGCATCCCCCGGCTTACGCGCCTTGGCTTGCACCTCTCCGGCTTGCACCGGCGCTGCCCGAGCGGCACAAGCGATCGGTGTCCATCGCCGCTCCCGCCACGCCAGTCCCCGCCAAGCCCGATCCGGCCAAGCCCGATCCGGCCAAGCCCGATCCGGCGGCACCCGCGATGGCGGCGGGCGCCGTCGAGTTCGCCAGCCTGCTGTGCTCGCGCCTGTGCCACGACCTGCTCTCGCCGGTCGGGGCGCTCAACAACGGGCTGGAGCTGCTGGCGGACGAACGCGATCCCGCGATGCGCGAGCGGTGCATGGAGCTGCTGGCGGAAAGCGCGCGCGCCTCGGCGGCGAAGCTGAAGTTCTTTCGCCTGGCGTTCGGTGCCGCCGGCGGGTTTGGCGACGTGGTCGACTCGCGCGAGGCGCGTTCCGCGATCGAGGACCTGCTCGCGGCGAACCGGCGGCTGGCGTTCGGCTGGCTGGTCGAGGAGGATACGCTGCCCAAGCCCGCCGCCAAGGTGTTGCTGAACCTCGGCATGATCGCCGGCGACGCGCTGGTGCGTGGCGGCCGGCTGGATATCGGCGCGGAGCGTGGCGACACGGGCGCGCTGGAAATCGTCCTTCAGGCCCGGGGGGCGCGACTGGTGCTCGATCCCGTGTTGCGCGACGCGCTGACCGGCGGCGGGGCGGCGGCGGAGATCACCGCGCGCACCGCGGCGGCGCATCTGGTCCACGCCGTCGTCACCCAGGCGGGCGGGCGGGTGCAGATCGACATGGCGGACGGCACGCTGCTGATCGGCGCCGCCTTTCCCGCACCCGTGGCGGCGGCCGCATAACCCGTAATTAACCCCGGCGCAGCCATGGTCGGCGGCGCATGGACGAGCTGCTTCAGGACTTCATCACCGAGACGCGGGAGACGCTGGCGGCGATCTCGGGCGAGATCGTCGCGTGGGAGGCCGATCCGGCCGATCGCGCGCGGCTCGACGCGATCTTCCGCTTCGTCCACACGGTGAAGGGCAGCTGCGGCTTCCTCGACCTGCCGCGCCTGGCCCGGCTCAGCCACATGGCCGAGGACGTACTCGCGGCGGTACGATCGGGCGAGCGGCGGCCGGACACGCCCATGGTCGACGCGGTGCTGGCCATCATCGACCGGATCGGGCAGATCGTCGAGGGCATCGATGTCGGCGCGACGTTCGACGATACCGGCGACGACCTGCTGATCGCGGCGCTCGATGCGCGCGGGCCGCTGCCGGCACCTCTGCCAGCGCCTCTGTCGGCACCTGTTTCGGCACCTGTTTCGGCACCGGGGCCGGGACGATCGCCCGGGCCGATCGGCTCGGCCGGGCCGCCGCGCGCCGTCAACCGCAGCGTGCGGCTGAGCGTCGACCTGCTCGACCGCATGATGAGCGGCATGTCCGACATGGTGCTGGCGCGCAACGAGCTTGCCCGCAAGCTGCGCGACGATGCCGATCCGCGACTGGAGGCGGCGCTGGAGCGACTGTCCGCGAGCGTCGTCGAGATGCGCGAGACGGTGACGCGCACGCGTATGCAGCCGATCGACGCGCTGTTCTCGCCGCTGCCCCGCATGGTGCGCGACACCGCCGCCAGCCTTGGCAAGACGGTGTCGCTGGAGATCGACGGCGCCGACGTCGAGCTCGACCGCGAGATGGTGGAGGTGATGCGCGACCCGCTCGTCCATCTCATCCGCAACGCGATCGACCACGGCCTTGAATCCGCCGACGAGCGGCGGCGCTCCGGCAAGCCGGAGGCCGGTCGCCTCTCGATCTCCGCGCGGCAGGCGGGCAACCAGATCATCATCGATATCGCCGACGACGGCCGCGGCATCGACACCGGGCGGCTGGTCGCCAAGCTGGCGGCGCAACCCGGACAGGACGCCGCGGCGCTCCGCGCGCTGCCGGAGGCGGCGAGGCTGGAGCTGGTGTTCCATCCCGGCCTGTCGAGCAAGGACGAGGCGACCGCGATCTCCGGTCGCGGCGTCGGCATGGACGTGGTGCGCGCCAACGTCGAGCAGGTCGGCGGCCGCATCGAGCTTGGCAACGCGCCCGGCCGCGGACTGACCGTCAGCATCCACGTCCCGCTGACGCTGTCGATCATCCCGGCGGTGATCGTGGGCATCGGCGGCCAGCGGTTCGCGCTTCCGCGCCAGTCGATCCGCGAGATCGTGACGACCGCAAGTGAGGCGACCCGCATCCAGCGGCTGGGCGACGCAGACATCGCGACGGTCCGCGACCGGCGGATGCCGCTCGTCGACCTCGGCGCCGCGCTGGGGATCGGGCGCGCCGCGCGGTCGATGATCGTCATCCTGGAACTGCGCGACGGCAGCTATGCGCTCGGCGTCGACGCGGTGTTCGATACCGAGGAGCTGGTCGTGAAGCCCGCGACCCCGGCGGTGATGTCGGCGGGCATCTATGCCGGCCAGACGCTGCCCGACAGCGGCCTGCCGATGCTGCTGCTGGA